>DPMS01000904.1 GCA_003541285.1 Actinomycetota bacterium | reverse complement strand
TCAGCGCCCTTCGGTGATCATGGCGGCGCCGACCGTGGCGCTGGTGGCCTCGTCGATGAGGATCAGGCCACCGGTCTGCCGGTTCCGGCCGTAGGGGTCGCAGAACAGCGGCTGCGTCAGGCGCAAGGTGACCCGGCCGATCTCGTTCAGGCCGAGCCGGTCGATGTTCTCATCCCGGTGCAGCGTGTTCACGTCCAGCCGGTAGTGCAGCTCCCGCACCAGCGCCTTGACCGTGCGGGTGGTGTGCTTGACGACCAGCCGGCTGCGCGGCGTCAGGGGGACCGAGTCGGACATCCAGCACACCATCGCCTCGACGTCCTGGGAGACCATCGGCTGGTTGTGCGGGCGGCAGATCATGTCCCCGCGCGAGATGTCCAGGTCGTCCTCCAGCACCAGGGTGACCGACATCGGCGGGAACGCCTCCTCGACCTGGCCCCTGGCCGTGTCGATCCGGGCGATCCGCGTGGTCAGCCCGGACGGCAGGTGCATCACCTCGTCGCCGGGCTTGAGCACGCCACCGGCGACCTGCCCGGCATAGCCGCGGTAGTCGTGCAGTTCGGGGTGGGTGGCCTGGTGCGGGCGGATGACGTACTGCACCGGGAACCGCACGTCGATCAGGTTCCGGTCGGAGGCGATGTGCACGTGCTCCAGGTGGCGCAGCAGCGGCGGCCCGTCGTGCCAGGCCATGTTCTCGCTGCGCTGGACCACGTTGTCGCCGTGCAGCGCGGAGATCGGCACGAAGGCGAGGTCGCCGATGTCGAGTTTGGCGGCGAACGCGCTGAACTCGGCCACGATCTCCTCGAACACGGCCTGGTCGTAGCCGACCAGGTCCATCTTGTTCACCGCCAGCACCAGGTGCGGCACCCGCAGCAGGGTCGCCAGGAACGCGTGCCGCCGACTCTGCTCGGTCAGCCCGTTGCGGGCGTCCACCAGGATGATGGCCAGGTCGGCGGTGGAGGCCCCGGTCACCATGTTCCGGGTGTACTGGATGTGCCCGGGGGTGTCGGCGATGATGAACTTGCGCCGCGGGGTGGCGAAGTAGCGGTAGGCGACGTCGATGGTGATGCCCTGCTCGCGTTCGGCCCGCAGCCCGTCGGTGAGCAGCGCGAGGTTGGTGTACTCCTCGCCGCGGGCCCGGCTGGTGCGCTCCACCGCGGCGAGCTGGTCCTCGAAGATCGCCTTCGAGTCGTACAGCAGCCGCCCGATCAGCGTGCTCTTGCCGTCGTCCACCGAGCCGGCCGTGGCCAGCCGCAGAATGTCGGTGTGCCGGTCCTTCGGCCAGGGACTCGGCGTCAGGTCCTCGGGTGCGCCGGGCGTCAGGTCCTCGGGTGCGCTGCCCATCAGAAGTAACCCTCCCGCTTGCGGTCCTCCATGGCGGCCTCGCTGGTCCGGTCGTCGGCGCGGGTCTGGCCGCGCTCGGTGATCCGGGTGGCGGCGATCTCGGCGATGACCTTCTCGATCGTGGTCGCCGCCGACTCCACNNGTCTCGAACACCTGCTCGTCCTCACCCCGGGGGATGTAGGGGTTGTCGGCGAGCAGCATCCCGTCCCGCTCGAAGACGCTGCGGGAGTGCGCGTAGTAGATGGAGGGGATCTCCAGGTTCTCCCGGGCGATGTACTGCCAGATGTCCAGCTCGGTCCAGTTGGACAGCGGGAACACCCGGATGTGCTCGCCCATCCTGATCCTGGTGTTGTAGATACTCCACAGTTCTGGCCGCTGGTTCTTGGGATCCCACTGACCGAACTCGTCACGGAAGGAGAACACCCGCTCCTTGGCCCTGGCCTTTTCCTCGTCGCGGCGGGCGCCGCCGAACACCGCGTCGAACCGGTGGTCGGCGATCGCGTCCAGCAAGGTGACCGTCTGCAGCCGGTTGCGGCTGGCCCAGCGGCCGGTCTCCTCCGCCACCCGGCCCTGGTCGATCGAGTCCTGCACGGAGGCCACCACCAGCCGCACCCCCGTTTCCCCGACCCGGCGGTCACGGAACTCGATCACCTCGGGGAAGTTGTGCCCGGTGTCCACGTGCATGACCGGGAACGGGATCTTCGCCGGCCAGAACGCCCGCTGCGCCAGCGCCAGCATGACAATCGAGTCCTTGCCCCCCGAGAACAGCAGCACCGGCCGCTCGAACTCGGCCGCCACCTCCCGCATCACGTGGATGGACTCAGCCTCCAGCACGTCAAGCTGGGAGAGCGAGTAATCGGAACGCGTCACGGCCATGAAGCAGACTCCGGGGTTGGGTTATCGGGTTTTCCGGGCGGCTCCCGCCGCCGTAACTGCTGGTGGCGCGGGGCGATGCGGGCCTCGCTGATCGCCTCCACCAGCATCCCGGCTTTTCCGACCGGGCAGATCAGGATATCGGGCAGGTACGGGTCAGGTTGGTTGTACCGCAGGTTTTCACCGTTAAGCCTGGAGGCGTGCAGACCTGCGGCGAGCGCCACCGCCACCGGGGCGGCCGAGTCCCACTCGTACTGGCCGCCGTCGTGGATGTAGGCGTCGGCCTCCCCGAGGATCACCGCTGCCGCCTTCGCGCCGGCCGAGCCGAGCGGGATCAGCGTCGCGCCGATGTTCTCGGCGAGCCATGTGGTGAAGGCGGGGGCGCGGGACCGGCTGACCAGGATCCGCAGCGTGCCCGGGGGCGGCGCGTAGAAGCGGGGCGGGTCGGCGGTGCTGAGGACCTTGCCCTGGGCGGGGAGGGCCACCGCCCCGGCGGTCAGGTCCCCGCGCTCCCAGAGGGCCACGTGCACTGCCCAGTCGGTGCGGCCTGGTTCGCCGTACTCCCTGGTCCCGTCGAGTGGGTCGACGATCCATACCCGGTCCGCTGCCAGGCGGGCGTGATCGTCGTGCCCCTCCTCGGACAGCACGGCGTCTTCGGGGCGCAGGCGGGTTAGTTCACCGGGAAGGAACTCGTGCGACAGGCGGTCGCCAACCTTACCGAGGTCTCCCGCATCGCCACGCCCACGCAACTCCAGGAGGCGACGGCCTGCCTCGGCGGCCAGATCACGGGAAAGCTCGTCATCGGCTGCCAACCTGTGGACTCCACTCCTGGCGAGGGATGCTGGAGACCTCAGGCTAATAGGCGCCGGAGCAGTGGACGACCGCGGAGACCGTCTTCCAGAGGATCTGCAGGTCCAGAGCGAGAGACCAGTTCTCGACGTAGCGCAGGTCCAGCCTCTCCGCCTCGTCCCAGGGCAGATCCGACCGCCCGTTGATTTGCCACAAGCCGGTGATGCCCGGCTTGACCACAAGCCTGCGCCGCATGTGGTGCCGGTACGCCGCTACCTCCATCGGCAGCGCCGGGCGGGGCCCGACCAGGGACATGTTTCCGACCAGTACGTTGAACAGCTGCGGAAGCTCGTCCAGCGACCGCCGTCGCAACCAGGCGCCAGTCCGCGTGACCCGCGGATCCCGACGCATCTTGAAGAGCGTCCCGTCCGCATCGTTACGCATCAGAAGCTCCGTCTTACGCGCTTCCGCGTCCACCACCATGGTCCTGAACTTCCAGACGGTGAAGGGCTCGCCGTCCTTACCGACCCTGATCTGGCGGAAGAAGACCGGCCCGTGATCGGTCATCCAGATAGCGACGGCGATCATCGCGAACACCGGCGCCAGCACCGCCAGCGCAAGACCCGCCGATACCCTGTCGAACATTGCCTTGATCACCTGCTTGGCCCCGGCCAGCTCAGCGTGGTCAACGTGCAGCAGCGGAAGCCCCGCGACCGGCCGGATAGTCGTGCGTGGCCCGGCCACATCGAGCAGGGCCGACGCCACGCACATCTCGGTACCTGTCTTCTCCAGATCCCAGGCAAGCTCACGCAACCGGGTGCCGTTCATTTCCGGACACGCCAGGATGGCCACGGTGTCCGCCTGGAACCGGCTCACCACCGACGCCACGCTGTCCAGGTTGCCGCAGATCGGTACGGCCCCCACTTCGTCCTGGTGCAAAGCATCAGCCACACAGACAGCCACCACGGACAGGCCGTGGTGGCTGTCCCGGCGGAGCATGGCCACCAGGTCGCTGACTGCGCCCGCGTGGCCGACCGCCACCGTGCGCCGCATGTAGTGACCACTGCGCCGCCGCCTGTGGAGCCACTTCCGGAGCCGGTACCGGGCTGTGAGGTCCAAGGCAACAGCAGATGGCAGCGCCACCAGCACATACCCACGCGCGAGATCAAATTTGGCCGCGTAGGCGACGACGGCTGCGCCAGCCGTCAGGCTCACAGCCACGTTGAGGACGCGGCGGAACTCGTCGGAGCCGACCCCGATGAACCGTGGGTCGTAGCCCCCCGCCAGCGTGACAGAGGCCAGCCACAAGGCAGGCAGGGCAGCAGTGAGAGCCACGTACCCGGCCGGGACGTCACCCTGGACGGCGAAGCGGAACTCAAGCGCTATCAGCCCTGCCAGAAGGGAACAGAAGCAGTCCAGGGCAGCGGCTGTACGAAGGTAGGTGCTGGTCCATGTGGCACGGATAGGTGTCGCTGGTCCCGCCTGCCCGCTCCGGCGACGATCGGTCGCGGTCACGCTGCTCGACATAGCCACCCCCAAGTCCGCCTTTGTCACGCATGGCCATATAGCTGACGCTTTAGCGGTTCCAATGGTTGACTTCCGGACACAGGCAGCTTGTACGACCTTGGTTATACTCGTGCCGCTAGGGGGCCGGATGTCAGTTGGGGGCAGGATGTCGGTGTCTTTGGACGTCGCGTGGCTGGTGCGGCGTGCTGCCGGGGGGGACCGGTGGGCATGGGAACGCCTGGTAGACCAGTACGCCCGGCTGATCTGGGCGATGACCCGCGACTTCAAGCTGGGAGAAAGCGACGCCGCTGACGTCACCCAGGTGACCTGGCTGCGCCTGCTGGAGCACATCGACCGCCTGGAGCACCCCGCCCGCCTCGCCTCCTGGCTGGCGGCCACCGCACGCCACGAGTGCCTGCGCGCCGTCGCGGCACGCAAGAAGATCGTGCTGGTCCACGACGACACCGCACTCACCGACACCGCCGCGCACCAGCCCGAGGTCGACGAGCGGCTGCTGGCCGACGAGCGCGCCCAGGCCGTCCGAAAGGCCCTGTCCCGCCTGCCCCACCAGTGGCAGCGGCTGCTGGAACTGCTCATGGCCGACCCGCCAGCTTCCTACGCCGAGATATCCGACCAGCTCGGGCTCCCCGTCGGCAGCATCGGCCCCACCCGCGGGCGCTGCCTGGAAAGACTCCGCGTCCTGCTCCAGGCCTCCTGAA
>DPMS01000680.1 GCA_003541285.1 Actinomycetota bacterium | reverse complement strand
GAGTCCACCAGCCGCATCGCGGCCGTCCCGGTGAACGTCTTGCTGGTCGAGCCGATCCGGAACAGGGTGTCCCCGTCGACCGGGACCGGGTAGCGCGTGTCGGTGACCCCGAACCCTCGCACATGCTCATGGCCCCGGTAGAAGACCCCTACCGCCGCCCCGGGGATGACGTGCTTGGCCATCCCGGCCGCGATCTTCCCGTCGAGCCACTGGAACAGCACGCGGGCTCGCGCCGCGTCGCGGGCCAGCGCCAGGGAGGCCCGCTTCGAGGTGACCAGCCCCGGCCCGGTTGCCGCCGTTGCCGCCCTCGGCCGCAGCACCGGCTCCGCCAGAGCCGCTGCCGCCAGCGTGCCCACCGTCGCCTGGACGAAGACGCGCCGCGAATGGCCGGGCACAGGGCTGTGTACGCGCCCGGCCGCAGCCGGCACTGTCGGTGCCGTCAGCCGGTCCTGGCCCGAGCCGTCCATCGCCGGTCCCCCCGCGCCGATCGCTGTCGTCCCCAGAACCGCCCTCGTGCACATCCGGGCCCTGAGCTCAGGCATGTTCTATCAGTAATTGGCCGGCTACTTATAGCGACACGCCATTTCTGAGCGGCTGGCAGCGCTGGCGCGAAGCGCCTACTTGAAGATCACCGTGCGGCGTCCGTGCAGCAGGATGCGGTGCTCGGCATGCCAGCGGACCGCTCTGGCCAGCGCGATCCGCTCGGCATCGCGGCCGATCGCCGCCAGTTCCGCGGGCCCGCAGGTGTGATCCACCCGGGCGACTTCCTGCTCGATGATCGGTCCCTCGTCCAGGTCCGCCGTGACGTAGTGTGCGGTCGCCCCGATCACCTTCACCCCATACTCGTGTGCCTGGTGGTAGGGACGCGCGCCACGGAAGCTCGGCAGGAACGAGTGATGGATGTTGATGATCCGGCCGGCCAGTTTCTCGCACAGCGCCGGCGACAGGATTCTCATGTACCTGGCCAGCACCACGAAATCGATCCGGTGCGCCTCGATGAGTTCCAGTATCCGGCCCTCCGACTGATCCCTGGCCCGGGCATCGGAGCCGGCCGGCACGTGCTCGAAGGCAGCCCCATGCGCGACCGCGAGCGGGCCGAGGCCGGGATGGTTTCCGGCGACCAGTGGGACATCGATGGCGAGCGATTCGGCCCCACGGCGGTAGAGAAGGTCGTTGAGGCAGTGGCCTTCCCTCGACACCATGATCAGCACCCGGGGCCGGACCGCCAGGTCATGCAGTTCCCACTCCATGCCGAACGTGGCCGCGACCGCCCCGAACCCGGCGCGCAGCGCGGCGCCGCCGTCGGCGGCGGCTGTCTCCACGTGAACCCGCATGAAGAACGTGGCGGCGATCCGGTCGGCGTACTGCTGGCTGTCCAGGATGTTGCAGCCCGCCTGATGCAGGTAGGCCGCGACGGCGTGCACGATCCCCGGCCGGTCGGGACAGCTCAGCGTGAGCACGGACTCATTCCCGGGCATATCCACCGGCCGGCCCGGTGCCCCGGCCCCCAGCAGGTCAGCCCCCGACGGCATGAGCACCCCCATCGGAATGGACGATCTCGCCGGTCGTGGCCGGGAACCAGTCCGACAGCAGCGCCACGCAGGCGCGGGCGGCCGGCTCGGGGTTGGCGATGTCCCATCCCAGCGGCGCCCGCTGCGGCCACAGTTCCTCGAAGTGGGCGAAGCCGGGGATGCTCTTGGCGGCCATCGTGCGCAGTGGGCCGGCTGCCACCAGGTTCACCCTGATCCCGCGCGGCCCAAGATCACGCGCCAGGTAGCGGGCACAGGACTCCAGCCCGGCCTTGGCCACACCCATCCAGTCATATGCGGGCCAGGCCACTGACGCGTCGAAATCCAGCCCGACGACGGCTCCGCCCCCCTCCATCAGCGGCAGCGCCGCCATGGCAAGCGCCTTCAGCGAGTACGCCGACACGTGCACAGCGGTGGCCACGTCCTCCCACTCGGTGTGGAGGAAGTTCCCGCCCAGCGCGGCCTGTGGCGCGAACGCGACCCCGTGCACCACCCCGTCCAGCCGGTCGACGTGCGCGGAGACCCGCTCGGCCAGCGAGGCGAGCTGGCCGGTGTCGGTGACGTCAAGCTCGAGCACCGGCGGTGGGTCGGGCAGCCGCTGCGCGATCCGCTCCACCAGGCTCAGGCGGCCGAAGCCGGTCAGCAGCACGGTGGCCCCCTCCTCCTGCGCGATCCGCGCCACGTGGAACGTGATCGAGGAGTCGGTCAGCACGCCGGTCACCAGGATCCGCTTGCCGTCCAGGATGCCCATCGGAGTTTCCCTTTCCAGTCCAGTGCCGGCCGCTAGTGGCCCATGCCCAGGCCGCCGTCGACCGGGATGACCGCACCGGTGATATAGGCCGCGTCGTCGCTGGCCAGGAACGAGACCACTGCGGCGATCTCGTCCGCCGAAGCGAGCCGCCCGAGCGGGACCTGCCCCAGGATCGCCGCCTTGCGCTCGTCCGGCAGCGAAGCCGTCATGTCCGTGTCGACGAAACCGGGCGCCACCACGTTGCAGGTGATGCTGCGCGACCCGAGCTCACGGGCCAGCGAGCGGGCCAGCCCGACCAGGCCGGCCTTGGAGGCCGCGTAGTTGGCCTGGCCGCCGGAGCCGAGCAGCCCCACCACGGAGGAGATGAAGATCAGCCGTCCCCGGCGCATCCGCATCATGCCCCGCACCGCCCGCCGGGCCACCCGGTAGGCGCCGGTCAGGTTGGTATCGATCACCGAGGTGAAGTCGCCCTCGCTCATCAGCGCGAGCAGCTGGTCGTGGGTGATCGCGGCGTTGGCGACCACCACCTCGACCGGCCCCTGCTCCGCCTCGACCTTGGCGAACGCATCGTCGACCGAAGCCGCGTCCCGCACGTCGCACGGCACCGTGGTCAGGCCTTCGATCTTCTCCCCCGAACGCGACGTCACCGCGACCGCGTTGCCCCCGGCCGCGAGCCTGCGTGCGATGGCCAGCCCGATCCCCCGGTTGCCGCCGGTGACAAGCATTGATCGGCTCATCTGCGCTAGTACCTCCGCGGTCGGCGGCGTGCACGGTCCTGCGCAGCGTACCCGGTGGCCGGGGGCCGTCAGGGTGAGACCGGGCCGGTGTGACCAGGCAGGCGTGGGATAGGTTGCCAGTCGTGGCTGACAATGCTGACAACCGCACCCAGGCCCGCCCCGGCGGAGCCGCCGGTGACGGCGCCGCGGGCCGGATCGACCCCGAGTTCACCGCCTACCCGCTGCGTGAGCTCGCGGCTGCCGCCCTGGAACGCGCGACGGCACTCGGCGCACAGCATGCGGACTTCCGCGCGGAACGCGTCCGCGGACAGCGGATCAGGATGTCCGATGGCCATCTGGAGACCCTGTTCGATGCCGACGACCTGGGGCTGGCGGTGCGGGTCGTGCTGGACGGCACCTGGGGTTTCGCGGCCGCGGTCGACCTGACCCAGGCGGCCGCTGTCCGTGCCGCCGAGGAAGCGGTCGAGGTCGCCAGGGTGGCGGCCGCGATCAACACCGAACGCATCGAACTGGCCGATGAGCCTGCCCACGGTGACGCCGCCTGGGTGTCCTCCTATCAGGTGGACCCGTTCGATGTCAGTGTCGCCGACAAGGTGACGCTGCTCAGCGACTGGAGCGCCGGCCTGCTCAGCCATCACCGGATCGACCACGTCGATGCGTCGCTGTACCAGGTCAGGGAATGCAAGTTCTACTCCGACGGCGCCACCACCACGCTCCAGCAGCGGGTCCGGCTGCATCCGGCGGTGACCGCGATCGCGGTCGATCCCGGCGGCCGGTTCGAGACCATGCGCACGCTGGCACCGCCGGCCGGCCGTGGGCTGGAGTACCTGGGGGGCGGTCCCTGGGATGGCACGGGGGGCGGCTGGGATTTCCCGGCTGAGCTGGCTCAGCTGCCCGGCCTGCTGGCCGGGAAGCTGGCCGCCCCCAGCGTCCGGGCCGGCCGCTACGACCTGGTGATCGACCCCACCAACCTGTGGCTGACCATCCATGAGTCGATCGGCCACGCGACCGAACTCGACCGGGCGCTCGGCTACGAGGCCGCCTACGCGGGCACCTCCTTCGCGACCATCGACAAGCTCGGCAACCTCCAGTACGGGTCCCCGCAGATGCACGTCACCGGCGACCGGACCGCCGAGCACGGCCTCGCCACCATCGGCTTCGACGACGAAGGTGTCGCCACCCAGTCGTGGGACCTCATCACCGGCGGCGTGCTCACCGGCTACCAGCTGGACCGGCGGATGGCACACATGCAGGGGTTCGGCCGGTCCAATGGCTGCGCGTTCGCCGACTCCCCCGCCCACATGCCGATCCAGCGGATGGCCAACGTCTCGCTCCAGCCGGCCGAGGGCGGGCCGTCCACCGACGAGCTCATCGCCGGGGTCGAGGACGGCATCTACGTGATGGGCGACAAGAGCTGGTCCATCGACATGCAGAGATACAACTTCCAGTTCACCGGCCAGCGCTTCTACAAGATCGAGAACGGGCGGCTCGCCGGGCAGCTCCGCGACGTCGCCTACCAGGCGACCACCACCGACTTCTGGAACTCGATGGACGCCGTCGGCGGCCCGGGGACCTACCTGCTGGGAGGCGCCTTCAACTGCGGGAAGGGCCAGCCCGGCCAGGTCGCACCCGTCAGCCACGGCTGCCCGGCGGTGCTGATGCGGGGAGTGCGGATCCTCAACACCGCGGAGGAGGGGGCATGACCGCGCAGCAGACCCGATCACCGGACACCCGGCCGCAAGCCACCGTGGAGCGGGCACTGGCAGCCGCCCGCTGCGACGACTGTGTGGTGATCGCCGACGAGACCTCGTCGGCGAACCTGCGCTGGGCGGGCAACACCCTCACCACGAACGGGGTTTCCCGCTCGCGCCAGCTCACCGTCATCGCGATCAGCCGTAAAGCCGGGCAGGGAACCTGTGTCGGCGTGGTCTCCCGCGCCGGGGTCCGCGGCGGCCAGATCGAGGACGTGGTGCGTGCCGCCGAGCAGGCCGCTGCCGAGAGTTCCCCGGCCGAAGATGCACGGGAGCTGGTGGGGCCAGCAGACCGCGAGGCGTTCGGCCGCGATATCACCGCCGGCGGGCAGGCGGCCTGGGATGATCCGGTGACTGGCACCGAGATCGGGGTTTTCCGCGCGTTCTCGGGGGCACTGGGCGGCGCCTTCGAGGCTGCGGCCGCGGGAGGGCGGCGGCTGTACGGGTTCGCCGAGCACTCGGTGACGAGCACCTTCGTCGGCACCTCCAGCGGGCTGCGGCTGCGCCACGACCAGCCCTCCGGCACGGCGGACATCAACGCCAAATCGGCCGACCTGACCCGGTCGGCGTGGGTGGGCCAGGGCACCCGCGACTTCACCGACGTCGACGTGGGCGCCCTGGACGCTGACCTGAGCCGGCGGCTGGAATGGGCCAAGCGCCGGGTGGACCTGCCAGCCGGGCGGTACGAGACGCTGCTGCCCCCGGCTGCCGTGGCCGACCTGCTCATCTACATGTACTGGACGGCCGGGGCGAAGGACGCGCTGGACGGGCGGACGGTGTTCAGCAAGGCGGGCGGCGGGACCCGGGTCGGGGAACGGCTGTCGGGCCTGCCGCTGACCCTGCGCAGTGACCCGTCCGCGGCCGGGCTGGCCTGCGCGCCGTTCGTGATCGCGCACGCGTCCAGCCGGGACTCGTCGGTCTTCGACAACGGCCTGGCCCTGCACCCGACCGAGTGGATCTCCGGCGGCGAACTCGCGGCGCTGGTCCAGACCAGGCATTCGGCGCAGCTGTCCGGGCTCGCCACCACCCCGCTGGTCGGGAACCTGATGCTGGACGGGGCGGGCACGGCCTCCCTGGACGAGATGACCAGCCGCACCGGGCGGGGGCTCTTGCTGACCTGCCTGTGGTACATCCGTGAGGTCGACCCGCAGACGCTGCTGCTCACCGGGCTCACCCGGGACGGGATCTACCTCGTCGAGAACGGCGAGGTCACCGCGGCGGTCAACAACTTCCGCTTCAACGAGAGCCCGGTGGCCATGCTCGGCAGGATGACCGAGGTCGGCGCCACCGTCCCCGCACTGTCGCGCGAATGGGGCGACTACTTCACGCGTACCGCCATGCCGCCGGCCCGGGTGGAGGGCTTCAACATGTCCTCGGTGAGCCAGGCCAGCTGACGGCCTTCCGGTGGCTCAGGCGTCTTCGAGCCGGAAGCCCACCTTCATGTCCACCTGGTAGTGGGCCACCCGGCCGTCCTCGATCTGGCCGCGGATCTGCGTGACCTCGAACCAGTCCAGGTGCCGCAGCGTCTGCGCGGCCCGGTGCAGGCCGTTGCGGATCGCCGGATCGATCCCCTCGGCTGAGGTGCCGACGATCTCGGTCACCCGGTATGTGCGGTCGGTCATGGTCCCTCCGTTGCGGGCCGCGTGTGCTGCGTGACGTGGCAGCCGTCGACATCACCCTCTCACTGCCCACCCACACAAGGGGCCGCATACCCCCCCGCCGGGGGGATGACGCGGCGGCAGTGGCAACATAGCGTGAGGTGGTGAGGACCATGCGCAGGATCCGCCGCACCAGCGCGCATCTTGTCACCGAGGCACATCGGCCCAGGTCAGAAGACATCTCGCACCGGGCACGCCGGTACCTGATCACGATGGGGATCAGGGTCGTGTGCTTCGTGGTC
>DPMS01000063.1 GCA_003541285.1 Actinomycetota bacterium | reverse complement strand
GAGGGCTTCGGCATCTGCGGGCCTATGAGCGGCGAGGGAGCGCATCCGAGCTGGGGGTTCCTCGGCGCGCTCGGACTGATCGGCGGCGCTCCGACGTTCCTCGGCACCGCGCTCGGGCAGGCGTGGTCGAGCGAGGCGGTGTCGGTCGTCTTCTTCGCCGTGGCCGCCGGCTCGATCCACGGCCGTCGGCTTATCCCATCGTCGTGCGTACCGGCGCAGCGGCCCGTACCGTGCTCTGGCGTGGTACGGGCCGCTGCTGGGCCGCTGGGGCTGGCCGCCCCCGGCGGGCCTGCCGGGACGCGGTCACCGTTGCCGGATGTGGCCTTCTGCTAGAACGGGCGGAACGGGTTGGTGAAGTGTGGCCTGCTGCTGCAGGTGTAGCTGGAGGCCACGTTGGGATTCCCGCCGGTGTAGGTCGCGTCGGGGTCGGGGTAGGGGCACAGGGGGCGGGTCACGGGCTGGCCGTTGATTGAGCCGCTCGCGTCCAGGACGGCGGGTGCCTGGCCTTTCTCAACCCAGTTGATGACCTGCTGCATCGGGCTGGCCGGGGCGATGCTGCCGGGCCCGGGGGTGCCGCAGTGGGTGACGCCTGGGGCGGGGAAGTAGCGGAAGAACGACTCGGTGCCCCGGATTCCGCCGTTGGCGGCGAGCGCGTGGTTGTAGTAGTTGATGCTGTCGCCGGTGAAGATCAGCTGGTCGGCCAGGCCTTGCCACATGATCAGTTTCCCGCCGGCGGCCTTGAACGCGTGCAGGTTGGGGTTGGCCGCTGCGAGCGCGTAATCGTACATCTGGCCGGACTTGGCGAAGTCCTGCCAGTACTGCTGGTAAGTCTCGTCGGTGTAGACCCAGTTCGGGTTCTGCTTAAGCCACTTCTCGAACCAGTCGGCGCTCGGGACGAACGGCGCACCGCTCCACTGGCCGTTAGACAGCTGAGAGGTGCTCGCGAGCCCGATCCCCGTGGTACCGGCTGGGTAATCAGGAATGCCGGAGAAGGTCAGGGCGTTCCCGTTCGGCCCTTTGAGGAAGTACATGCTTGCACCGGGTTCGAGCCCGAACCAGACGGGCCGGCCGTGAAGCAGGTCGCTCTGCGAGCCCGAGCGGCGCGGTCCCTGCCAGATCTCCTGAACCACGAGGGCGTCGGCGGCCGTGAATGTGCCGCACGGCGTCGCGGTGCCGACCAGGCCCCGCAGCACGGCGAGCACGTTGCAGTTACGCGGGTCGAACACGCCGTCGACCTGGCCGTTCTGATCATGGCAGTGCGAGGCCAGTGCCGTGTTGACCAGGTCTTCCTTGCAGGTCGGCAGATAGTCGTGGTCCCACTCCATGACCAGTTGCGGCCACATCTGCGCGACCATGAACTGATCCCAGTTCAGCGCCGGCGCGCCCGCCAGGATGCCGTTGAAGTCCCTCGGATAGCGCTGCGCCTCCGACAGGCCCTGCCGCCCGCCCGTCGAGCAGCCGTTCCAGAACGAGTAATGCGCCCCCGTGCCGTAGTACTGGCCGACCACGACCTTCGACTCGACCGCCACCAGATGATGCGCGAGATAGCCGAAGTCATCGATCCGGTTCCAGTTCAGCCCCGGCGGCGGGCTGGAGTTGGTGACCCACGGCGAGATTAGCGCGTTCGGGTACCCCGTGTGCCCGCAGTCGTCCTGCGAGATCGCGTACCCGGCCGCCAGCCACTGGTCGCCGCTGAGGGTGACGAAGTTCGCCGGGCTGCAGTAGACGCCTCCGCCCTCGGCCATGTAGTTGCCGTTCCAGCTGTCGGGCAGGGTCAGATCGATGCCGATCATGCCTGGCTGGCCGCCGCGTGGGTCCGAGGTGTCGGTGATCTCGATCGCCACCTGGCAGCCGCTTCCGGCGACCTCATTCGCGGTAACGGTAGCCGTGTCAGACCCGGGCAGGTCGGGCAGCGACAGCCCCGTCAGCGATGCGCACGGCTCAGCCGGAGCCGTCGCTGCCGTGACCGCTGCGGATGCCCCCGGTGCCGCGATCGCCACCGGGATCCCCGGCAGGCCCACCGATGCCGAGACAGCCGCAATCACCCCCCCTCGCAGCAACCTGCGACCGCGCGATCCACCGCGCCTTCGTGACCGCCAGCTCCCCATGATGGTGCCTCCTTCACCGCCAGTACCTCGTCGTGTCACAGCGGTTCGGCCGGGGCCGGAACCGAGCCGGTAAAACAGCACGTTGGGATACAGCACGTTGGGATGACGCGTCGCATCGTGGCACTCTCAGCCTGCCCTCCCGCAGCGCGCGGAGATCTGCTCAGAGTGTTGAGAGAGCCTGTTCAGATGTCAATACAGCGTTCTAATATCTGGAACATGCCGCAAACGAACAACGCCGCCGGGTTCTCGCAATCGCTTGAGCGCGGCCTGGCGGTCCTCAGCTCCTTCACCCCCGACCGGCCAGCGCTGGGGATCAGCGAGCTGGCGCGCCAGCTTGCCCTGACCCGCAGCACCACACACCGCTACGTCGCCACGCTCGCCACGCTCGGCTATCTCCAGCAGGACGACGCGACCCGCAAATACCGCCTCGGCCCGCGCATCCTCGACCTGGGCTTCTCAATGCTCGGGTCGCTGGGGCTGCGCGAGATCGCGGCGCCGCACCTGCGCCGACTCACCGACGCAACCGGGCACACATCGAATCTCGCGATCCGCGACGACACCGACGTGATCCTCATCGACCGGGTACGGGGACGGCCCGGCCGCTACCATCACCTCGAGTTCACCCTGCACGTCGGCTCGCGGATACCCGCCTACTGCAGCGCCACCGGCAAAGCCCTGCTCGCGTTCATGCCCCGCCCCGACCTCGAGCACATCGTGGAACGTATCGACCTCGTCCAGCGCGGCCCCCGGACCCTGACCGGCAAGCGGGCACTCCTCACGGAGCTGGAGCAGGTGCGCCGCAACGGCCTCGCCACCAACGACGAGGAACTCGAAAGCGCCCTGCGCTCGATCGCCGCACCCATACGCTCGCGCTCCGGCGAGGTCGTCGCAGCCATCAACGTGGCCATTCCCTGGTCACCCGTCACGATGAACGAGCTTGCCCGCCGGCTCGGGCCGACTGTTCAGGCAGCAGCGAACGAGATCGCGGCCCACGTGATCTGACAGCCATCCCGAGTCGGCGCATCACCACGCACACGGCGGCCCCTCAACCAGCGAAGCGCCCGAGCGAACCGGTCCACCGGTCGGCACGCCAGAATCGCCTTCTATGGCCTGACTTTTCAACGTCGCGGAGTTTCGCGGGCTGCGGCTTCGTGACCTGCGGGTTTGATCCAGTAAGGCGCGGGATCTGCACACTAGCCCGGGGCGCCTGGCCGTAGTGTGAGCCCCGGTGTCCCCGTACGTTCGGACGGTGAGGACGTCGTCGGGTGCGACGGCGGTTCAGGTCGTGTGTTCCTCCCGGCGGGGTCGCGGGCGACCGGGCGTCTGGGGCCGGGGCATAGCGGCGCTGAGGTGGAGCTGCTGAAGGCCGGTGGCCCATGACGCGACGGTCACGGTACCGATCATGAACGGAGGCCAGTGAATGACACCGCTGCCGGAATCCGCCGCGCGTCGTTATGGCAGGGTCTTCGACGAGATCGCGGCCGAGTACGACCGCCACCGTCCGGCATATCCGGACGAGCTCATCGATCAGGCCTGCCGGGTCGCGGGGATCGGGAGCGGTGATCGGGTGCTGGAGGTCGGGTGCGGAAGCGGCCAGCTCACGCGCTCCCTGGCCGGCCGGGGACTGCGGGTGACAGCACTGGAACCGGGCACCAACCTCATTTCGCTGGCCAGGCAGAACCTGGCAGGCGCCGGAGAGGTGGAGTTCGTGAACGCCCAGTTCGAGGACGCGCGGCTTGGCCGCGGGCGGTTCCGGGCCGTGTTCTCCGCCTCCGCGTTTCACTGGGCTGACCCTGAGGCCAGCTGGCAGCGGGCCGCAGACGTGCTTGTTCCCGGCGGAACGCTCGCCCTGGTGCAGTACTTCGGTCTGAAGGAAGCGCGCACCAGGCAAGATCAGGACGCCGCACTCGCGGCCATCGCAGCGGCCGCCCCTGACATCGCCGCCAGCTGGCCGGCCTACCGGGATCTCGACGCGACGCTCGCCGGGATCGAGCGACACCGCGACAATATCTCACAGGCCTGGTCCTGGCTCGGCAGCTACGACATAGGGCGAGACTACGCCGGCCGCCTGTTCGGCGATGTTCAGGCGGGGGTCATGCCGAAGCTCACCGAGTACACGCCGGACGAACTCGGCGCTCTCGTCCGCACGTTGTCGTTTTACACCCGGCTCTCACCAGACCAGCGCCAGGCCCTGGACCGCGAGCACGAGGCGATCTATCAGCGACTCGGCCGGCCGATACGCGCCAGCACGATCGCGGTTCTCCTCACGGCCCGGCGCCGCGCTGACCCGACCGGGGCGAAAGGACAGCAATGACACAGGCACCTGACCCTGCGCACTAGTCTGATAAAAGGCGGGATCCATATGCTCGCGCTCCGGCGAGGTCGTCGCAGCCATCAACGTGGCCATTCCCTGGTCACCCGTCACGATGAACGAGCTTGCCCGCCGGCTCGGGCCGACTGTTCAGGCAGCAGCGAACGAGATCGCGGCCCACGTGATCTGACAGCCATCCCGAGTCGGCGCATCACCACGCACACGGCGGCCCCTCAACCAGCGAAGCGCCCGAGCGAACCGGTCCACCGGTCGGCACGCCAGAATCGCCTTCTATGAACCGCCTCCAAGACGGCTGATAAGCACGCAAAAGCCGCGCAGATCGGCGGAGCTTCGCGCGGCTTCTGGTGAGAGTACCGGCTGCGCTCCGCGGCCAAGTGACGGAGGTCCGGCCAAGCGGCGAGGCGTTCACCGGCGTCGGGCTCGTACAGCTGTTCCCGGGCAAGCTGTGCCTGTGAGTTTCTCTGATGGTCGCGGCGAAGGGCAGCCGCCCGGATGCGGGCAGGCCGGGAGGTGAGCAGCGCGGCCCTGATCGCCGCGAGCAGCTCTTGGCGGTCCGCCTCGGCGGCCGCGTCGTTTTTCACCTGGTCCATCAGGGCGGTATCGAGGCGTTCGGCACCGATGCGGATCGCGCGCAGGCAGCCCCGGCTGATCAGCGCCATCAGCGACGCGAAGTGCCCGGTGGAGCGGGCGAACAGGTAGTCCGCCAGGCCATCGGCGAGCATGCCCGGATACCGCGCGGCCAGCACGAGCTGCCGCTCGATCGACAGCAGCAGCCGGCGCCACTCCTGGCGTCCCGGCTCGTCCTGGATGCTGAACGGGCGCATGGTCAGCGCCGTCGTCCGCCGCCCGAACTGGGCTTGCAGCGCCTGCTGCGGCGCCCGTCCCTCGGTCAGCAGGCCACGCCCGCTCACCCCGACCCCGACGTAAATGAGGGTGACGGGGAAGGTGCTGGCCAGGAACTTCAGGTGGTTGGCCATCTTCACCGCGTTGGTGTCGGCGTGGCTGGGTGCCAGGAAGTGGATGTCATCCACTTTACCGGCCGCCGGGCCGTCAGCACCTGCCCTGACCTGCGGTTACTCATAGGCTACATGTCGGCGACGGAGAGTGCTGGATGTTGCCGTGACTTTCTCGGCGTGCCGCAGGAGTGGCCGCTCATCAGCACTCGTGCATGCGGATCAGGGGCCGCATGGCCCTCCTGTTGGTGACTCCGCGCTTGCGCTCGGCGCCATTGCGGCGCTGATCTGGGCGTTGACGCTGACGGCCCGTGCGGCTGCCTCGGGGCTGAGATCTGCGGCGGCTCACTGAGACCAGCGCCATGATGGGCAGGCCG
>DPMS01000726.1 GCA_003541285.1 Actinomycetota bacterium | reverse complement strand
GCTCCTCCCGGTGCCGTCTGCGCAGATGCGGGCGCCCGCGCCACGGCTAAGCTACACTATTCCATAGTTCTGTCGAACATCATAACAGCGTGGTGGAGTTCGCCGCCGTGCGCGAGACGAGCCGGCCGGCGCCAGACGCCATACTTGCCAGCCGATGCGGGCCGCCGGGCGAGCCCAGGACTCCGGCGAGGGCAGGAAGGAGCACCCATGGGTGACCATCAGCGCAAGACCGAGCTGTATGAGCAGTTCGCCCGCGTCGGCAAGGCCCTGGCCAGCCCGAAGCGGCTGGAGCTGGTCGACCTGCTCGCCCAGGGCGAGCGCAGCGTCGAGGACCTCGCCGCAGAAGCCGGCGTCGGGGTCAGCACCTGCTCGGCCCACCTGCAGGTCCTCCACCACGCCCGCCTGGTGGCCACCCGCAAGCAGGGCACCCGCGTCTTCTACTTCCTGGCCAGCGACGACGTCGCCCGCCTGTACGCNNGACGTCCGCCCCGCCGCCGAATACGCCGCCGGGCACATTCCTGGCGCCGTCTCCATCCCGATCGGGCAGCTCGGCACCCGGATCGCCGGGCTGCCATCAGGGACCGAGATCGTCGCCTACTGCCGCGGCCCCTACTGCGTCTTCGCCCACGACGCCGTCCGCCTGCTGCGCGCCCACGGACGCACCGCCCGCCGCCTGACCGGCGGGATGCCCGAATGGCGGCTGGCCGGGCTGCCCGTCGCCGCCGGCGACGCACCCGAGCCAGCCCGCGCATGACCGGGCCTGCCACGGGAGCCGCCCCGGCCGCGCGTTATGACGCATGGTTCGACAACCCGTGGGGCCGGTATGCGTGGAGGATCGAGACCAGCGCCGTCCTGACCGCGCTTGGTCCCCTCCCCGGGCGGCGGATAGCCGACATCGGCTGCGGCACCGGTCGGCTGCAGCGCATCCTCACCAGCCGCGGCGCCAGCGCGGTCGGCGTCGACACCGACCCCGCGATGCTCACCCTTGCCGCCACCCGTGGCACGGTCGCCCGCGCCGACGCGCACCGGCTCCCCCTCGCCGACGGGAGCATGGACGCCACCGTCACCGTCGCCACCCTCGAGTTCACCGCCGACCCGGCACGGGTCCTGGCCGAGATGGCACGGGTCACCCGCCCCGGCGGGCGGCTGGTCGCCGCCGTCCTCAACCCGGCCAGCCCCTGGGGGGTCCTGGACCGGCCCGCACGCCGCCCGCCCTACAGCAGCGGCTGCTTCCTCCCCCGCGAAGATCTGCTCGCCCTGGGCCGCCGGCACGGCCAGGCCCGCATCCACGGTGCCCTGTTCGCGGTCGCCAACCTGCCCGCACAGCGGCTTCTTGGGCCAGTACTGGAGGCAACCGGGAAGCTCACCCCGCGGTTGGGCGCCTTCCAGGTCCTCACCGTGCACACCTGAAACCTAAGAGCCTGGGCGCTGCGCAGGTTCAGTGATCCCCCGCCGGGCTCAAGCACGTCCCGGTCCGGGAAGTAGTCGCGGCCCACCTGGTCGTGGTGTTCGTTGCCAACAACCTTGCGGCGTGGCTGCCGAACTGTTTGCCGAGCAGAGCCGGATGCGGCTGAGCAGATGACCTCCTCGGGCTGCGGCAACGCCGTCCGGCACCGTCTCGCATCAGACTGGTGACTCCAGCACGTCCTTCAGTGTTGCCAGGTCAGCGCGGAACACGCGCTCGGCCGCCCGGCCTACCAAGGGCTCGGCGAGCTTGAAGAACGGGCCTGAATCACCTGTGCTCAGGAACGTCACCTGAGTGCCCGCGCCGGTGTCGTCGAACCGGTAGGCCATCGTGTAGCTCAGCGGCCCTGACACGCTCTCCAGCGCGAAGGCGCGGTCCGGCTCGTACTCCACCACCCTCAGGACCGACTCCCAGCGCCGGGCGAGGAACTTGCGGATCTCGACTAGCTGCGCGCCCACGGCCACCGGGCCATCGGACACCAGCCGCGCCTCGGCAAGCGTGGACTGCCATTCCGCGAGCTTGCCGACATCGGTCACATACCGGTACGTCTCCCCCACTGGTCGCCCTATATCGACCTGGATCTCAAACCTGACCATGCCACGGTCCTCCGTCGCCCGTCGTAATGCGTGCGCGGCCCTAGCCGCGCTTCGCTGCCAGCACGGAGACGCTCTTGACGCCGAAGGTCACGGTCGCTCCGCGCGCCGAGTCGGAGATGAAGTGGTACTGCGGGTTCTCCCGCATCTCGCAGATTTGGAGCCCGGCGTCCTCGATCGCGCGCCGGTAGTGCTGCTGTTGCATCGCACCGCCGATGCATGAGGCCCACAGGTTGACGTCGCAGACGATCGCCTCGGTGAGCTGGCGCTCGGTCACAATGTCGGAGATGGCGGTTCTGCCGCCGGGCTTGAGGATCCGGGCGATCTCGCGGAAGACCGCTGCCTTGTCGTCGCACAGGTTGATGACGCCGTTGCTGATGACCACGTCCGCCCAGCCGTCGGCAACCGGAGCGTTCTCGATGTAGCCCTGTTCAACGCGCACCGTGGTGTAGCCGTCCCGGGCGGCGAGCCGCCTGGCCTTGGCGAGCTGCTCCTCGGTCATGTCGACGCCGACGACCTTACCCGCATCCCCAGCCCGGCGGGCTGCCAGGGTTCAAGTCCCTGGCGGCGCGCTGCCGAGGTCGACCAGCAGCTGGCCCGGGGCGACCGCGGCTAGCCCCAGGTGGTAGCCCACCCCGGCGAATGACTCGACCGCCTCCGGCGGCAGGCTGTCAAGATCGCTGGCCGGGTAGCCCAGCCGCAGCGCCAGGTCCCGCCCCATCT
>DPMS01000465.1 GCA_003541285.1 Actinomycetota bacterium | reverse complement strand
CCGGCGGCCCGGGGTCCGGCGACCCGGGGTTCGGCGGTGCGGCTGCCGGCGGCGAGGCGGTCCTGCCCGACTCCGTCAGGGCGGCGCTTCGCGAGATGATCATCGACGAGCTCAGGTCACTGGTCGAGGGCTGAGGAATGGCCGAACTGCGCTCCTTCATCTTCCTCGACCAGCTGCAGCCGCAGACCATGTGCTACCTGGGGACGTGGATACGGGGGAGCCTGCCGCGCAGTGATGTCGCGGCGCAGATCATTGAGATCGCGCCGGGGCTGGACATCGAGCCGCTGACCGACGTCGCGCTCAAGTACGCGAACGTGCAGGCCGGGGTGCTGGTAGTGGAGCGGCAGTTCGGGTACCTGGAGATCCACGGTGGCACGGACGAGGTGAGGGCGGCTGGCACGGCGGTGCTGGACTCGCTCGGGGTGACGGCGCGGGACGCGACCAGGCCGCAGGTGCTCGCATCCAAGATCATCACGATGCTGGACCCGCAGCACGCCTTCCTCATCAACCGCAACAAGATCGGCTCGATGGCGCTCGCCGGGGAATCGTTGTTCGTGCTGGAGATGCAGCCGGCCTCGTACGCGATCCTGGCCGCCAACGAGGCGGAGAAGGCCGCCCGGATCAAGGTGGTCGACTACCGGATGATCGGGGCGACCGGCCGGGTGTACCTGTCGGGTTCGGAGGCGGACGTGCGGCAGGCCGCCGAGGCAGCCGGGGACGCGCTGCGGAGCCTGTCATGAGCACGGAATCGCCGGAGACCGGGCAACTGCGGGCGCTCATACGTGAGGTGCTGTCAGAACTGCTGCCGGCTGAAGTGGGGGGAACCCCTTCGGCAGGTGATCCCGCGGTAGCGGGCGGCCCTGGCTTCGCGCGGGCGGTGCAGTTCCCGGCCGGCCCGGCCCAGCAGGCTGCCTTGCCGTCTGGACCGGGCCGGGCGGGGCTGGCGCAGCCCGGCCTCGCGCACACCGTGCGCGAGAGCGTCGAGTCCGTCGAGACGGTGAGCCTGCGGACGGACGCTGACCTGGAGGCGTTCGTTCGGCGGCTGCTGCATTTGTCTGACAATCCCAAGCACCGGGATGCGCTGCGGTCCGGGCGGCTGAGATTCCGGCTTGCCCGTGGCACCGCGCCAGGGTCCGTGCAGCCTGCCCACCGCATCGACAAAGGAGCGGTGACCGAGGCCGTGGTCCGCCAGGCGGAACTGGCCGGCGCCCGGCTGGTGCTCGGCCGCCGTGCCGTGCTGACGCCGCTTGCCCGTGACCGTGCCCGGGCCGCCGGGGTCCAGATCGAGAGGGAGCGCTGATGCTTACCGCGATGGTGATCGGAAACGTCTGGTCCACGCGCCGGCTGCCGGAGATCCCCAACGGGGCCTTCCTTGAGGTCGAGGCGGAGGGCACCGGGCAGCGGCTGGTGGCTTTCGATGTGCTCGGCAGCGGCCTGGGGGAACGGGTGCTGGTTGCTCAGGGTTCCGTCGCGGCCGCCTGGTTTCCCGGTAAGCCGCCGCCGGTGGACGCGCTGATCATCGGCTCGATCGACGAGCCGGCCGGGGCCAGATCAGCGGCGGGATCCTCGGGCAAGCGCAAGGCGAAGCCGGGCGCCTGACCGGGCGGCCGGCAGTGGTTCGCAAGAAACAGGAGAACAGGTAATGGCAGACAACGCGATCGGCATGATCGAGACGAAGGGATACGTCGCCGCGCTCGCCGCAGCCGACGCGATGGTCAAGGCGGCGAACGTCACCATCGTCGGCCGTGAGCAGGTCGGTGACGGCCTGGTCGCGGTCACCATCATCGGTGACGTGGGGGCGGTGAAGGCCGCCACCGAAGCGGGCTCGGAGACCGCCAGCAGCGTCGGCGAACTGGTGTCGGTGCATGTGATCCCGCGGCCACACAGCGAACTCGGCAGGCACTTCACCATCCGCGGCGAGTAAGGGGTGGCCGTGTCCGCGCCGCCCGCCCCGCCTGGCCCGGAACTACGCGTCTACCTGCTGGTCAAGGATCTGCAGCGGCAGTTCGCCGCGTACCTGGGCACGCCTACCCGCGCCCGCGGCTACCCGCCGTTCGAGGGTGAGCACTCGCTCATCGTGGAAGTGGCGCCCGGGCTTGCCATCGAACGGGTCACCGATCTGGCGCTGCGCGCCGTGCCCAGCGTGGAGCCCGGCATCCTGTTCGTGGAACGGCAGTTCGGCGTGCTGGAGGTGCACGGCCGCGACCTGGCCGATGTCGAGCGCGCCGGGCAGGCGATCCTGGCCGGGCTGGGCGCCGACGCCGCGGACCAGCTCCGGCCGAAGATCCTGTTCAGCGACGTCATCGAGGACATCACCGACCGGCAGGCGGTCATCATCAACCGCAACCGCGGTGGCTCCATGGTCCTGCCCGGCGACACGCTGCTCGTGTGCGAGGTGACCCCCGCGCTGTTCGCCACCGTGGCGGCCAACGAGGCCGAACGGGCTGCGCCCGGCGTGACGCTGGTGGACGTCTCGATGATCGGCATGGCCGGCCGTATCTACATGAGCGGTGCCACCAGCGGCGTGCTGCGGGCACAGCGGGAGATCGCTGCCGTCCTCGGCGCTGTGCAGGGCCGCGAGCAGGGAGAGGGGTGACCGGGCATGCAGCTTCATGATCTTTCGGCCAGCGGCGACGTGCTGGACCGGGTCACCAGGTGTGCGCGGCAGGCGCTGCCTGCCTACGGCTGCCACCCGGCCGCCGCCGTCGAGCTGCTCAACGTCTCGGAGAATGCGACCTACCTGGTGGGGGACCCCGATGCGGGGCCCTCCATCCTGCGCGTGCACCGGCTCGGCTACCACACCGAGCCGGCCATCGCCTCGGAACTGGCCTGGATGGACGCGCTGCGGGCCGAGGCCGGGGTGCGCACACCGCGGGTGCTGCCCGCCACCGACGGCCGCCGCATCGTCACCGCTGTCGATGAGGCCAGCGGCGAGCAGCGCAGCTGCGTGCGGTTCGAGTTCCTGCCCGGCGCCGAGCCGGCCGAGGATTCGGTGGAGCATTTCGCCGAACTCGGTGAGATCACCGCCCGCATGCACCGGCATGCCCGGCACTGGGCGCGCCCGGCCTCCTTCACCCGCTTCCACTGGGACTACGACGCGGCGTTCGGCGGCCAGGCGCGCTGGGGACGGTGGCAGGACGGGATCGGGGTGGGCNNGTCGACGACGGCAAGGTCAGTGTCATCGACTTCGACGACTCCGGCTTCAGCTGGTACCTGTACGACGCGGGCACGTCCGTGAGCTTCTTCGAGCACCAGCCCCAGGTGCCGGAGCTGATCGACAGCTGGCTGTCGGGCTACCGCCGGGTGACCGACCTGCCCGCGGCCGACGAAGCCGAGATCTGGACCTTCATCCTTTTCCGGCGCCTGCTGCTGGTCGCATGGATCGGCTCGCATACGGCGGTGGACATCGCACAGCAACTGGGAGCCGGGTACACGCGGGACAGCTGTGACCTGGCGGAGAACTACCTCAGCCGGATGGGCTAGTGGCCGGCGCCAGGCGGCCGGGCAGGAAGGAAGACGAGCATGTTCACATCTATCGCGGGGCGGGCCGTGGTCGTCACCGGTGGCACCCGCGGCATCGGCAAGGGCATTGCCTCGGTGTTCGCCCGCAACGGCGCCCGCGTCCTGCTGACCGGGCGGGACGAGCAGGCCGCGAAGGCCACGGTCGCCGAACTGGGCGCCGGCGGGGCTGAGGTCTCCTACGTACTGGCCGACGTCAGCCGCCGGGCGGACTGCGAGCGGATGGCACAGGTGGCGGCGGAGCGGCTGGGCGGCGTCGACGTGCTGTGCGCCAACGCCGGGATCTTCCCCGACGCCCGGCTGGCCGACATGACCGACGCCGACATCGAGCAGGTCTTCGGCACCAACCTGAAGGGCTGCATCCTGTCGGTGCAGGCGTGCCTGCCCGCCCTGACCGCCTCCGGCCGGGGCCGGGTCATCCTCACCTCCTCGATAACCGGCCCGATCACCGGCTTCCCGGGCTGGTCGCATTACGGCGCCAGCAAGGCCGGGCAGCTCGGGTTCATGCGCACCGCCGCGATCGAACTGGCGGCCAGCGGTATCACGGTCAACGCCGTCATGCCCGGCAACATCATCACCGAGGGGCTCGCGGACCTCGGCGAGGACTACCTGGCGCAGATGAGCGCGTCGATCCCGCTGCGGCGGCTGGGTTCGGTGGACGACATCGGCCACGCGGCCCTGTTCCTGGCCAGCGAGGAAGCCGGCTACATCACCGGCCAGACGATCGTGGTGGACGGCGGCCAGGTGCTGCCGGAGTCACTCGCGGCGCTGGACGGCTGATGACCACAGCAGCCGGCCAGGCGGGGGCGACCGGCGGCCGCACCCCCGAGGACGTGCGCCGCACCCTGGTCCAGCAGATCTCGGCCGGGCGCCTGCGGCCAGGCCAGCGGCTCGGCGCCGAGCGCACCCTCGCCGCCGAACTGGGCGTCAGCCGGGCCACCTTGCGGCAGGCTCTGGCCGTGCTGGAAGAAAGCGGCGTGGTGCGCCGGGTGCCGGGCCGCGGCGGCGGCACGTTCGTCAGCAAGGGCAAGATCGAGCGTGATCTGTCCCGGGTGGTCGGGGTTCCCGCGCTGCTGCGCAGCCAGGGCGTGGTGGCAGGCACCCGGGTGATGAGCGCCCGGCTGTCGGCGGCGGACGAGCAGGCCGCGCAGGCGCTGCGGCTGCGCCCCGGCGACCTGGTGATCGACCTGGTGCGGATCCGGCTGGCCGATGGCAGCCCCATCTCGGTGGAACACGCCATGCTCCCCGCCGACCGCTTCCCGGGGCTGCTGGAGCTCCCGCTCGGCGGCTCGGTGTACGAACTGCTGGAGGAGCATTTCGGCACCCGCCCGAAGGAGGCGCTGGAACGGATCGAGGTGGTCGGCGCGTCGCCGGACGAGGCCATGGTCCTCGACGTGCAGACCGGGGCGCCGCTGCTGTCCATCACCCGCACCACCACCGGCACCGACGGCGAGCCGATCGAGTTCTCGCACGACCTGTTCCGCGCCGACCGCACCAGGATCGTGGTGCGGACCCCGGGTCACGGCGGGGTGGCCCGTGCCTCGCGCGGGCGCGGACGGGTGATCGAACTGCGGTCCCAGGCCGCGATCTAGACAGCTGTTCCCGGGAGGTCCCGATGGCAGGCCCGATGAGCGAGGGCGGAGACCGGCCACCTGGCCCGGTGGGCCGGGTGCGGTTCATGGACGCCCAGCGGGTGAACCTGGACGGTTTCGCCGTGGAGAACCCCGGGCTCGGGCTGATCGCCATGCGCTCGCCCCACGACCCCGCGCCCAGCCTGGTGATCTCGGCCGGCCGGGTGGTGGAGATGGACGGCGCGGGCGAGGACGGCTTCGATGCGATCGACGCCTTCATCGCCCGGCATGGCCTGGACCTGGCGGTGGCCGGTGAGGCGATGGCGCTGCCGGACGTGGCGTTCGCCCGCCGCCTGGTCAGCCCGGACGTGCCCAGGGCCGAGATCGTGCGGCTGAGCGCGGGTGCCACGCCCGCCAAGCTGGCGCAGGTGCTCGCCCTGCTCCGGCCCGCCGAACTGGGCCAGGCGATGGCGAAGCTGCGGGCCCGGCGCACCCCGGGCAACCAGGCACACGTGACGAACCGGCTGGACGACCCGCTGCTGCTGGCAGCGGACTCCGCCACCGCTGCCGCGTTCGGCTTCCGCGAGATCGAGACCACCGTCCCGGTCCTCGCCGACGCCCCGAGCAACGCCGTGGCCTGCCTGATCGGGGCCGCGGTCGGCGCCCAGGGCGTGCTCATCCAGTGCTCGGTCGAGGAGGCACTCGAACTGGAACTGGGCATGCGGGGGCTGACCTCCTACGCCGAGACCATCTCGCTGTACGGCACGGAGCAGGTGTTCGCCGACGGGGACGACACGCCCTGGTCCAAAGCCTTCCTGACCTCCGCTTACGCGTCGAGGGGCATGAAGATGCGGGTGTCCTCCGGGGCCGGCGCGGAAGTGCTGATGGCGGGCGCCGAGGGCAAATCCATGCTCTACCTGGAGGCGCGCTGCGTCGCGCTGGCCCGCGCGATCGGTGCCCAGGGTGTGCAGAACGGGGGCATCGACGGAGCCAGCGTCGCCGCATCGGTGCCCCGCGGGCTGCGGGAACTCATGGCCGAGAACCTGATGGCGATGATGCGCAACCTGGAGTCCTGCTCCGGCAACGACGCGCTGATGAGCGAGTCGGACATGCGCCGTACCTCACGCACGCTGCCGATCGTGCTGGCCGGGTCGGACTTCATGTTCAGCGGGTTCGGCAGCATCCAGCGCTACGACAACATGTTCGGCCCCAGCAACTTCAACGCCGAGGACATAGACGACTTCCTGGCCATGCAGCGGGACTGGGGGGTTGACGGCGGGCTGCGGACCGTGCCCGCAGAGCGGATCGAGGCGCTGCGGCGCGACGCCGCACAGGCGTGCCGGGCCGTCTACCGGCACCTCGGACTGGCCGACTTCACCGACGAGCATGTCGAACGGGCGGTGGATGCGGCCGGCTCGAAAGATCTGGGCGAGACCGACACGCTGGCAGTGGTCAGCGCCGCGCACGCGATCCGCGAGAGTGGCCTGACCGTGGTGGACGTGGTCGCGGCGCTGGACGAGACCGGGTTCGAGGCCGAGGCGGAGCGGATCATGGACATGACG
>DPMS01000953.1 GCA_003541285.1 Actinomycetota bacterium | reverse complement strand
GTCCGCGCCGCCAAGATCGCCCTCGACCGCGGCATCGGCGGCCCCATCCTGTCCGCGGCGTCCTATTTCATGAAGTCCCCGCCCGAGCAGTACGGCGACGACATCGCCCGCGAGGCAGTCGAGAAATTCATTCGCGGCGAAACGGATCGCTGAACTGCCCGGCCAGCCACTGGCCGGAGAGGACTGTCATGCAGGTGCTGAGCGAGGCCGGGCTGTTCACCACGCCCGGCCCGGACAGGGACGTGCACTGGGCCGGGCACCTGCGGGTGAGCGATCTCTCGGTGGGCACCTACTCGATCGCGGCCGGCGCGCGGGACGACCAGGAACCGCACACCGAGGACGAGGTCTACGTGGTGACCGCGGGACACGCGAGGCTGGAGGCCGGCGGGCCCGGTGAGCAGACCGCGCCCGTCGGCCCCGGGTCGGTCATCTACGTGCCGGCCGGCGAACCGCACAGTTTCGTTGACATCACTCACGACATGACGGTTATCGTGCTATTCGCCCCGGCCGAGTACTCGCGGCGGGACGCTGGTCAGTGACCTGGCCGATAGTCTGACCAGGTGCCCCTCCCGAGCCCGCCCGCACTCCAGCCCGGCAGCCAGCCGTGAGCGCCTGGGGCTTGCGGCGGCGCGGAAGCGCCCACCACTCCTACTTCGCTGACCTGCGCACGGTCCTGGCCGTGCGGAACTTCCGGCGCCTGTTCGCGACCAGGCTGATCTCACAGGCCGGCGATGGTGTGTTCACGGCCGGGCTTGGCACATACGTCTTCTTCAACGCGACCAGCTTCCCGAATCCGGGTGCCGCGGCGGCCGCCTTTGCCGTGCTGTACCTGCCTTACTCCTTGATCGGCCCGTTCGCAGGCGTGTTCATCGACCGCTGGTCGCGGCGGCAGATCCTCGTCTGGTCCGCCCTGCTGCGGGCCGGCCTGGTGGTTTTCACTGCCTCCCTGGTGGCCGCGGGCAGCCTCGGCCTGCCCCTGTACATCAGCGTCCTGGCAGTGCTGGGCGTCAACAGGTTCTTCCTCGCCTCGCTGTCGGCCGCGCTCCCGCACGTGGTCGCCGAAGACACGCTGGTGATGGCGAACGCGGTCGCGCCGACCGCCGGCACGATCGCCTCGTTCCTCGGCGGCCTGGCGGGCATCGCGGTTCACTTCGTCACGGGTGGCGGGCAGGCCGGTTCGGCGGTCACCCTGCTCGCGGCCGGCGCGTGTTACGTGATCGCCGGCTCCATCGGCGCGACCATGCACCGCGATCTGCTCGGGCCGCCGCCGCTGGCCGAAGGAGAGGTGCGGCCCGGGCTGCTGGCCGAACTCGCCGTCGTGGTGAGGGGGCTGGCCAGCGGCGCCCAGCATGCCTGGCAGCGGCGGCCGGTGGCGAACGCACTCGGTGCGACCGGCAGCCAGCGGGCCATGTACGGGATCTTGCTGCTGACCTCGATCCTGCTCTACCGGAACTATTTCTACAAAGCGTCCAGCGCCAACGCCTCGCTCGGGAGCTTCGTTCTGGTGGTGATCGCCGCGGCGATCGGCTACGGCCTTGCCGCAATAGTGATCCCGGTGATCACCAGGCGGCTGTCCAAGGCGGCGTGCATCGCGGTGCTGCTCGGCCTGGGCGGGGTCGTCACCGGCGTGCTCGGGCCGACCTTTCAGCAGACGTCGTTCCTGATCATCTCGCTGATGCTGGGACTGGTCGCGCAGGGGGTGGCGATCTGCACGACCACGATCATCCAGCAGCGGATGGGCGACAGCTACCGGGGCAGGGTGTTCGCCCTCTACGACATGCTGTTCAACGTCCCGTTCGTGCTTGGCGCGGTGGTGGCCGCGCAGATCATCCCCCTCAACGGGAAGTCCTACCTGCTGGTCGCGGTGGCGGCGTTCGGGTATCTGGCCGCGGCCGGGGTGTACGCGGCGGTCAGCCGGAAAGAACTGCGGGCCGGGCCCGCACCACGGTCACCGGGGCCAGCCGGGGTACCGGAGTCAGCCGGGTCACCAGGGCCGCCGGATGCTGAGCCAGCGGGCCCAGACCCGGAGGCAGTGGATTACTCAGCGCCCCCCGAGCCGCCGGGTTCACCGGGGCCGCCCGGTGCTCCCGGCCCGGCCGGACCGGGGGATTCCCCCGGCACGTCAAGCCCTTCTTCCCCGGCCCAGCGCCGCAGTTCCTGAACCGCCCGGTCCGGGCCGAGCGGCCCATGGTCCATCCGCAACTCGAGCAGATGCCGGTACGCCTTGCCGACCAGCGGTCCCTGCGGCAGACCCAGAATCGCCATGATCTGGTTGCCGTCGAGGTCCGGCCGGATCTTGTCGAGTTCCTCCTGCTCTGCGAGGAAGGCGATCCGCTTCTCCAAGTTGTCGTAGGCGCGCGCGAGACGTTGCGCCTTCTGCTTGTTCCTGGTGGTGCAGTCCGCGCGGGTGAGCACATGCAGCCGCGAGAGCAAGGGCCCCGCGTCGCGCACATAACGCCTGACCGCCGAGTCGGTCCAGCCGCCCTCGTTGTACCCGTGGAATCTCAGGTGGAGCCCGACCAGGGTCGCGACGTCCTGCACGACGGCCGAGGGGAAGCGCAGCTTACTGAGCCGTGCCCTGGCCATAGCGGCACCCGCCACCTCGTGATGATGGAAAGCCACCCGGCCATCCGGCAGCAGCCGCCGGGTCCTGGGCTTGCCGATGTCATGCAGCAGTGCGGCCAGCCGCACCACCAGGTCCCCGGCCAGCCTGTACTCGGGCTCCAGGGCGATGGCCTGCGCAAGCACGGTCAGCGAATGCTGGTAGACGTCCTTGTGCCGGAAGTGCTCATCGACCTCCAGCCGTAGCTTGGGGATCTCGGGCAGCACCTGATCGGCCACGCCGCTGTCCACCAGCAGGGCTATGCCGCGCACCGGGCCGTCCGGGCCGGGGGCGAGCATGAGCTTGGCGAGTTCGTCCTTGATCCGCTCCGCCGAGACCACCTCCAGCCGGGTGGCCAGGGCCGTCATCGCCGCCTGCGCTTCCGGCGTCACCACGAACCCCAGTTGGGCGGCGAGCCGGGCAGCGCGGAGCATCCGCAGCGGGTCATCGGTGAACGAGTCCTCTGGCCTGCCCGGCGTGCGCAGCACCTTGTTGTTCAGGTCACGCAGGCCGCCGAACGGATCCACCAGTTCGAGCGAGGGCAGCCGCGCTGCCATCGCATTGACCGTGAAATCACGCCGCGACAGGTCCGCGACCAGCGACGTCCCGTACTCCACGCCCGGCTTGCGGGAATGGGGCACATACCGCTCGCTGCGATAGGTGGTTATCTCGATGTTCTTGCCGCCCTTGCGCACGCCGACCGTGCCGAAGTCGATCCCCACCTCCCAGACCGTGTCCGCCCAGCCTTTGATGATCTCCAGCACCTGCTCCGGCCGGGCATCGGTGGTCAGGTCGAGGTCGCTGTGGTCCCGGCCAAGGAACACGTCCCGGACCGAACCACCGACCAGGGCGAGTTCGTGACCATGGCGGGCGAACAGGCGCCCTAGCGGCGCCACTGGGACGGCGGCGGCACGCAGCAGGCCAGCCGCTGCCCGGCGCTGCCCGGGGGTCAGATCGTTGGAATCCGGCACGGGCATCGAGGGTAGGGGGTTGGGGAGGTCTGGCAAAAGCCGGCCGGCCAGTCAGCAGACGATGCGGACCGCACCCTGCGGACGGCAATAGCATTTCGGCATGCCGTGTCAGTGCCGACCGCCCGTTCACATCGAGCCCAGCCGGTCCGGGCGCGGCGTGGTCGCGTGGGCCAGGGCCGCGCTGACGCGGATGCAGACCGGAGGAGCCTGGTGAGCGTGCGCCTGCCGAAGCGGTTCCTTGCCGCGGCCGCCATGCTGGGCGCCCTCCTGTC
>DPMS01000257.1 GCA_003541285.1 Actinomycetota bacterium | reverse complement strand
CGCCGCAATCGGCGCCTCCCCCATATGTGCGATATGAGCGGGGGCAGCGGACCTGCGAGTGGTGCCGAAGGCTGATCGAAGAGCACCTGCCAGCGGCCGGCGGCCAGCCCCTCGGCTTCATCGGCGGCTGTCCAGGCCGCCCTGCGCCGGGCTGACGCGGCCCGCTACCTGGCGATCGCCCAGGCAGGGAACCGGCGGCTGGAGGCTGGGTTCGACCGGCTCCATGGCCGCGACCACCATGCTCTCGCGGCCGCCAGGGCCGACCTGCGTAATGCGGCAGTTGGCTGGCTACCTGCCGCGGCTGACCGCCGCGAACGCGCCGGTCGAGCAGGCGGTCAGGGCCATCCGCCGGCAACTCGGCCTGCCGCCACCGGAGACCAGCTGAGGTGTGCAGAACGCCCATGCCCACCCATTCGCCCAGCGAGTACGCTTTGTGACCATGGCGACCCCCGGGCCGGGCCTTGATCCGCGGGCGGTGATCGAGGGGCGGCCGCCGGGCCGCCGGCCGCCCGGCGTCATCATCGGTATCGCCGCCGGCCTGGCCTGTGCCCTCATCGCGCTTGGCATCGACCTGCTGCAAAGCGTCGAGAGTGGCCGGCACAGCGTGGTGCCCTTCCTGGTCGCGCTGCCACTCGCGTTGCTCCCGGTGCCGCTCCTGGTCGCCGTCGTGCTGCTGCTCGACCGGCTGGAACCCGAGCCGCGCGGGAATCTCGTCTTCGCCTTCGCCTGGGGTGCGGGCATCGCCGCTTTGCTGGCGGCGGTCATCAACACCGCGGGACTGCTCTTCATCACCCAGCCCGACCTGGGCAAGAGCACGGGGGAGTACATCTCGGCGACGTTCGGCGCGCCGGTGGTGGAGGAGACGCTCAAGGGCCTGGTCCTGGTCTGGCTGGTGTGGCGGCGGCGCCCGGAATTCGACGGGCCGACCGACGGCATCATCTACGCGGCCATGGTCGGCCTGGGTTTCGCGATGATGGAGAACATCGGGTACTACATCGATGCGCTGGTACGGCCGCAGGTGGGCGGGGCGCAACTGCTCGGCGTCACGTTCGTCTTCCGCGGGCTTCTCTCACCGTTCGCGCATCCGGCCTTCACCGCCATGACCGGGATCGGGGCCGCGTACGCGGCGACACACCGCCGCTCGGGCTGGGCGCTGGCGGCCGGGCTGGCCGGCGCCATGATCCTGCACGGCCTGTGGAACGGGCTGACGGCATTCGGGCTGGCCGGGATCGCCATCGCCTATGCGCTGGTGATGTGCGTGCTCGTCGTGCTGATGGCGGTGGTGGTCGCCGACCGGCGCCGGATCGTCAGGCTGATCTGGCGCTGCCTGCCCGCCTACGAGCAGGCTGGCGTGATCACCCAGGCCGATCTGCGCATGCTCAGCACCCTGCGCAGCCGCCGGGAAGCCCGCCGCTGGGCACGCGCCACCGGGGGGCGCCCAGCGGCGGCGGCCATGACCGACTACCAGCTTGCCGCGACCGAACTGGCGCTGGCCCACCAGCGGGCAGAGCGTGGTGTGATCAGCGCGGCCCAGTTCGCCGAGCGCAGCCGTGGGCTGCTCGCGCTCATGGTGGCGGCCCGCAATGTCTGCTTCGCCCACCAGCGGCAGCCGCGAACGCCGCCGTGGGCGTACCCGGGTGAGCCAGGGGCCGGCCGGCACCGCTACCCGCCGGGCATGCCGGGATAAGGCGGCGGGTGCCGGGCTAGCCGGCGGGCGCGGGTTCGGGCTCGGCGCGGGCGGCCGACACGCCCGCTTTGCCGGCCGGATGCGACGGCGGCTGGGAAAGCGGGCCCCGGTCGCGCACCGCGAACATCAGCCGCAGGGCCACGATCCAGATCAGCAGTGAGCCCGACACGTGCACCCAGACCAGGCCAGCCGGCAGCCCGGTGAAGTACTGGGTGTAGCCGACCGCACCCTGCACGGCCAGCAGACCGAGCAGCAGCCAGCCGAGCCGCATCACCCGGACCGGCACCCGGGTCAGGCGCAGCCCGGCGACGAGTGGCAGCACGAGCCCGCCCATCAGCCAGCCGATGTCGGAGTGGAACTGGGTGACCCCGGTCAGCGGCAGGTGGTAGCGGGGGACCGCACCGGCACCCGCCAGTGGCCCGGTGCCGGTGACCACGGTCCCGGCGGCCAGCATCACCGCAGCCACCGCTACCACGCCATACACCAGCAGCCGCAGATCGGCCCGGATCAGCGGCCGCGCGGGCGCGGTGCCCTCGGTGCACTTGACGTGCAGCGCCACCGCCGCCGCGACGACCGCGATCGAGACCACGAAGTGCAGTGACACCATGGCCGGATTGAGGTTGGTCAGCACCACGATCCCGCCGACCACGATCTGGGCCACCACCCCGGCCGGCTGCGCGACAGCCAGCCAGACCAGGTCAGCGCGCCGGCGTCCCTGGGGGCGGAACCGCCAGGCGGCGATCAGCACCGCCACCGCGACCACCGTGACCACAACGGTCACCATCCGGTTACCGAACTCGATCCAGGTGTGGAACATCGGGTCGCCGCGGGTGTGCGCGGCTACCAGGCTGCTGCGGGTGCATTGTGGCCAGTCCGGGCAGCCGAGCCCGGACTTGCTCAGCCGCACCGCCGCGCCGGTCACGATGATCACGGCGGTGGACAGTACCCCCGCCAGCGCGATGCGCCGCATCGCGGCCGGAGTGGGTGCCCAGATGGCGTTCACGGCCCGGCGCAGGGCTGCGGCGGCAGCCCCGGGGCTGCTGGCGGCGGGGCTTGGACTTCTGTTCCTGACGGCAAAGGGGCCTGCCGTCTGGCTCGGGCTCTTCGCCGTTCTCTGGTACAACGGCGTCTATACCCGGCTGAAGCGGATCACGGCCTCGGCGGCTCTGCCCGGAGCCCTGTGCGGCGCCATTCCCCCGTTGATGGGATGGACCTGTGCCGGAGGGGGGCTCGCAGCCCCCCGGATCGTTCTGTTCTCCGGCATCCTCGTCCTCTGGCAGCTTCCGCACTTCTGGCTCTTCGCCATCAAATACCGGGAGGACTTTAAAAAGGCCGGTTTTCCTCCCCTTTTCCCACAGTTGACGGAAGTGCGGCTCAGACTCATCATTCTGGCGTGGGTTTTGTCGGCCGCGGCATCCACCCTGTTGCTGGGGGCTTTCGGCATGCTGGCGGGCATCGAAGCCAAGGCGCTTTGTCTGGTCGCGGTCTGCTGGATCTTCGCCAGCGTCGGGCGGGCGATGCTCAAAGGAGGGGGATTTTTTTACTCCGGGAAGGTCTTTTTCCGGCTGAACCTGTTCATGGGCCTGACCATCGGCTCCGTCGTTCTCGACCGTCTCCTCGCAAGCCTTCCCTTCTGAGGTTCTCCCCGTAACGAATAAGCCTGCGGCTCTGCAAGCCCCTTCCTCCCGGCTACGCAGACGCCCGGGGCCGGCCTGCGATCGGAAGGTTGATCGTGAAGGTCGTTCCCTTTCCGACTTCGCTCTGCACGTGAAACTCGCCGTAGTGCTTCTTGACGATGTCGTAGGCGATGCTCAGCCCCAGCCCGGTCCCCTGTCCCACCTCTTTCGTCGTAAAAAACGGCTCGAAGATCCTGCTGAGGTTCTCCGCCGGAATCCCCGACCCCGTGTCCGAGATCGTGATCGATACGTTTTCATCATCGCTGGATGTTTTAACGCCGAATTCGCCCTGAGTTTCTATCGACTGAGCGGCGTTGACCAGAAGATTCATGAAGACCTGGTTCAATTGCCCGAGATTGCAATATATTTGCGGTATGTTTCCGTATTCCTTTTTCAAAACAGCCTTGTATTTGATTTCATTCCAAACCATGTTGATGGTGTTCTCGATACCTTCATTGATTTCGGCTATTTTAAATTCCGATTCGTCCAGCCTGGAGAAGCTTTTCAGGTTTTGCACGATCGTCTTGACCCGTTCGGCCCCTTCAAGCGATTCTTTGATCAACTGCCCCAGATCCTCCATTATAAAATCGAGCTTCAATACATTTTTCTGCTTTTCCAGATTATCCGTTATGTCTTTGCCGCCGGAACGGGTCAAGAGCACTTCGACCGCTCCGGCCTGAAGATCCATGAAGGTGGCGATTTTTTCCGTATATTTTCTGAGGGAGTTCAGGTTGCTGATGATGAACCCCATGGGATTGTTGATCTCGTGCGCCACTCCGGCCGCGAGCTGCCCGATGGACGCCATTTTCTCCTGTTGCAGGATCCGGGATTGCGCGGACTTGAGCTCGGTAAGGGCACTTTCAAGCCCAGAGGTGAGCTGCCTCAGCTCGTGGTTGGCCTGTTCCAGCTCGCCGGTACGGACCTCCACACGCTGCTCGAGCTCTTCGTTGAGGGCCTGAAGCGCCATCTCCGCCCTCTTGCGTTCGGCAATATCCTGAATGATGCCGTCCACATAGAGAATTTCGCCCTGTTCATTCAGAACCGGACGGATGTTCAGCAGCACCCATTGGCGAGTTCCGTCCTTGCGGTAGAATTCGACCTCGAAATTTTTGACGCTCCTCCCCTGCCGCAGCAGGCCGCACAACTCCCTGCGGCGTTCCGGCCGCACGTACAGCTGACGCTCGATATCGACGACGCTCTCGATCAGATCTTCGGGCGTGGCGTAACCCAGAATGGTCGCGGCGGCCGGATTACAACTGAGAAACCGCCCGCCGCAGGTGGACTGGAAAATCCCCTCCGCGGCATTTTCGAAAATGCCG
>DPMS01000956.1 GCA_003541285.1 Actinomycetota bacterium | reverse complement strand
GCGGACGCTGCACCGGTTCGCGGCCGAGCGGTGCGGCGCCGGCGGCCAGAAGGTGACCACGCCGGTTGATGACGGGCCGCCGGGCGGTGAGCTGCAGATCGATTTCGGGTACCTGGGGCTGATCCCCGCCGGCGAGGGCAGGCGCCGCAAGCTGCACGCGCTGGTGTTCACCGCCTGCTTCTCCCGGCTCATGTTCGTCTACCTGACGTTCTCGATGACGCTGGAGGAAGTCATCGCCGGGTGCGAGGACGCCTGGGTGTTCTTCGGCGGTGTTTTCGCCGTGGTGATCCCGGTTCTCTCTGCTTAGTTCACGTGTCGTGATTCCCTGTTAGACCCCAGGTGCCGCCGGGGTTTGCGGCTTGCGATGTGCGGTGCCGTGTTTCTACGGTCTGTCCTCATGCTTATGAACCTGTTCTCTTCCCGGGGCTGGGAGTCCTGGGATCTGGGGTGCCGCCCGCTGATCCCCGAGCTGATGCCGGTGCTGATCGGCGAGGACCTGTTGCTGGAGGATGGGCCGGGCGCGCCGCGGCCGGTGGTGGTGGTGAACCGGTGGCTGCGGGAGCTGCCGGTCAGCGGGGCGGCGGCGCCGGCCACCTGGATGACCTACGGGCGGATCATGAAGGCCTGGCTGGAATTCCTGGAGGCCCGCGGGGTGCCGGTCTTCGCCGGCCGGGAGGCGTTGCGGGCGGTCCTGTCGGCCTATGCGGAGTACCGGGCGACGGGACCGCTGACGCGGCGGTTCTCGGCGGCTACGTGGAATCAGCATGTGTCGGTGCTGGCGTCGTTTTACCGGTGGGCGCTGGCGGAAGGGCACGCGCAGGCCGAGCCGTTCTCCTACCGGATGGCCCGCGGGGTGTTCGCCGGCGGGCAGGTGCGGGTGAACCGGGCGATCAGGCGCCGCCCGAAACCACATGTGACGATCAAGTACCTGGAGCCGGACTTCACGGCGATGTTCTTGAACGCACTCGCCGGGTTGTCGCCCGATGGGACGCAGGATGCGGGGTTCAGCGGCCGGGAGCTGGCCCGCAACGCCTGCGTCGGGCAGCTGGCGGTGGCGACCGGGCTGCGATTGCAGGAGTTCACGTATCTGCTGTCGTATGAGGTCCCGCCTTTGCCGCGGGCGCGCACCGGTGCGCCGATCGGGTTCGGGGTGCCGTCGGGGGTGGCCAAGGGCCGCAAGTTCCGCACCACCTGGATCTCGTATGAGGCGCTCACGGCGGTGCGCCAGTACCTGGAGCTCGATCGTGCGGTCACCGTCGAGGGGTCGGCGTGGGCGCCGCCGGCTCGGTGGGGTCCGGCGCTGCGGGTCAGCGACGCCGACGCCGAGGGTGGCCGCATCGACGGGGTCCGCCGCCGGTGGGAGAACCTGGTGCCGGCCGACCGGCGCCGGCTGGTCGCTGCTGGCGGGGGGGCGTGCCTGGTGGCGGTGAAGGCCGGCGGCGGGCCGTTCACCGCGTGGGGAAGCGTGTTCGAGCGGACCTCCGATCGGATCCGGGAGTGTTACGAGCCTCGCTTTCCCCACGTCAACCCGCACAGGACGCGTCACACGTTCGCGATGCGGACTTTGGAATACCTGGTCAGCGGGTACTACCGGCAGGCCGCGGCACTGGCTGCGGCGACCGGGGACGGCAGTACGGCGGACGCGGCGCTGGCGTTGTATCTGTCCAAGGCCGACCCGCTGCTGGTCCTGCGTGACCTGCTCGGGCACAGCAGCGTCCTGACAACAGAGTCATACCTGCGGCGGCTCGACACCACCCGGATCTACGCCAGCGCCTACGAGGCATGCCAGGCCGGGCCGGACGCCGGGACAGCGGGCCGGACGGACGCGGAGCGGGAAGCCGCAGCGGAGTTCGCCGGCGAAGACGACGGCGGGGTGGCGTGATGCCGGCGAATGTGACCGGTGATCCACTGGGGATCGCCGCGGTGTTCTCCGACGGATCCGGGGCCGGGTTCACCTTCAGCAAGCCGTCCTGCCCGCGTCTGGTCCGCGATCTGCTGGCGGCGCTGGCGGGGATGGTCTACCCGCACGGCGAGCTGGATGCGGCTGACAGTGTGAGGCTGTATGTCGCGGCGATCCGGAACATGGCGGCCGTCCTGGCCGCTGGCGGGTTCACTGGTGCGGCCGGTGACCTGACCCGCGGGCAGATCGCCCAGTACTGGCTGGGCGCCCCGGCGTGGGCCGAGGGTTGCACCCGCCGGCTGGTGCAGGCATGTGGCCGGGCCGGCCTGGCCGCTGGCGTGGCCGATCTGGCCGGGGGGCATTCGTTCAACGTGCGCGACACGCGGCCGCTGGCACCCTATGGCGAAACCGAATGGACTGCGCTTACCAGGGCGTGCGCTGGCGTGGTGGCCGAGTCGTACCAGGCGCACCGGGAAGCGCTGGCCGCGGCGGCCGGCGGCGCCGATCCGGCGAGTGCGGGCTGGAGTGCGGACAACCTGCGCTGGCTGTTGTCCCGGTGGGGCCCGTCCACGGTGGAGACGGTCAGCGCGCACGCCGGCCTGTCGGTCCATGTTGCGCGCCGGCGCGGCGGGCATGTGCGTGCCAGCACAGAGTTGTTCCCGCACACCGGTGTGGTGGTCGCCTACCGGCTGCTGTTCGGGGTGTATTCGGGCCTGGTCCCCGACGGCATCGACGACCTGGTCACCACCGGCATCGACTGGGCCGGGGATGCGACGGTCCTGCTGTCATATGTGAAGGGCCGCACCGCCGCCGAGAGCGTGAATCTGCCCAAGGCGGCAGTCCGGCTGCTGGAGCAATGGCTGAGCCATTCGGCGCTGCTGCGTTCCTTCCTGCCCGCTGGCCAGCGGAACGCGCTGTGGCCCCGGACCGAGCGTCCCACCGGGGACCTGATCTTGACTTCGCCTCCGGCCCCGGCGACGCTCCAGGGCTGGATCCGCCGACATGAGGTAGCCAGCGAGGACGGTGTCCCGTTGAAGATCCACCGGCACCGGATCCGCACCACGCACGAGGCGATGCGGGACACCAGCGCCTGGTGGGGCAGCAGGCGGGGGCTGGTCGACCCCAACCACAGCCCGCGCTCGGAGGGTGATCATTACCTGTCCGCGCCCACCCCGCGGCAGCGGCAGCTGGTCGACCAGATCATCACCGATGCGCAGCAGGACCTGCTGCGCCGCGCCCGCCCGCCGACGGTAGTGACCAGCGACCAGGCCGCCGACCTGCTCCGCGGATACCCGCAGCTGGTTGCCGCGCTGAAGCTGACCGACCAGGTGATCGCCGAACTGACCGGAGGCGAGCGCGATGTGTTCACCGCCGCCTGCGCAGATCAGCTGTCGGGGCTGCACGGGCCGAAGGGCAAACCGTGCCCGGCCCGCCCGTGGGTCTGCCTGCTCTGCCCGCTTGCGGTCTTCGCGCCGCGGCATGCCCTGAATCTGGTCCGGCTCCAGGGTTTTTTCACCCGGCAGTGGCAGGCGATGCCGTCAGCGCAGTTCATGGCCGTGTTCGGCCCGTATGCCGCCCGGCTGGACGAGATCCTGGCCGGCTACGACCCGGCGCTGCTGGCCGCATCGGCGCCCGCCGGCCCCGGCGATGACATGCAGATCCCGTTGCGTCCTGAGGAAAGGCCCGCATGAGCATTGTTCCCGCCGCCCCCGCTGCTGCGGGCCAGGGGCATCGCTGCTCGCCGTTCGCCGGCGCCGACGTGTGCGAACATGCCGGGTTCGCTCTGCCGCCCGGAACCAGGCCGGTGATGTTCGACGATGACGTGTGGGACTTCACCCAGGTGACCGGGCTGCCCGTGCAGCTCCCGGCCTCCGGCCGGCGGCTTGACTTCACCGCCATCGGCACGGCGTCCTGGCGGCTGGTCGGCAAAGAGCTGATGTTCGCCCTGCTGGTTCCCCGGCATCCGGCCGTCATCGTGCTGCCGCGCGCGTTGCGCACCCCGCTGCACCTGCAGACCTGCAACGGCCGTTTGCGTGAGACGGCCCGGCTGCTGGACTGGATGACCGGGTGCGGTATCGCAAGGCTGCAGGATCTGCGCGAGGAGCACTGCGAGGAGTACCTGCTGCACCGCGGTCGCGGCGACGCCGCCGGCGATGGCGAGGACACCGGCGGCCCCGGCCCATCGACACGAAACGCGGTCGTACTGACGATGCTCGACCTGATCAGCTACCGGGACCTGTTCACTGCCGACCGGGTGCAGCCCGGTCTGCGGCCCTGGGGCGGCAGGTCGGCCTCAGCCGTCTCCGGAATGAACACCGGACGGCATGAGAACACGACCCAGCCGGTGGCCGAGGAAGTCCTGCAGCCGATGCTGGCCGCGGCGCTTTACCTGACTGGCGTCCTCGGCCCGCACGTCGCCGGGCTGGCCGGCCAGGCCAGAATGGCCCGCGAGGCGATCCGGCAGCTGCCCAAGCCCAAGCTGGTCCCCGCCCGCGACCTGCTCATAGTGCTGGACCGGCACCGTCAGGAAGGCGATCCGCTCCCGCGACTTGCCGGCCACGACATCCGGCAGCGACTCGGCTCCGGCTGGCGGCAAGACGATCCGCTGCTGCTGGTCAGCTTCACCCAGCTGGCCGTCCAGGCCGGCTTCCGCGAGTTCTTCCATCACTGGCTGCCCGCGCTCCGCCCGGCAATCGAAGACGTGGCCGCGGCTGTCGGCACCCGGCCATGGTGGGGCCGCACCGCACAGCACGTCCAGGCCGCTGGTGGTGACACCGAGCTGCCCTGGACCCTGCCGCTGCACGGCCTGGAGGTCATCGCCCTCACCGAGATCACCCGCACCGCCGCCCTCGTGGCGACCGCCGGCCTGAGCGGAATGCGCGCCGGCGAGCTAATGGAACTGCGCACCGGCTGCCGGATGCCCGTCGAATCCCACGGCCCCGGCCGGGACCGCTACCGCCTGGCGAGCAAGGTCGTCAAAGGCCAGCAGCTGGGCGGCACCGCCGACCAGTGGGTCGTCATCGAGCCGGTCTTTACCGCCATCGAGGTCGCGGAGCACCTCCGCGAGGCCCCGCACAACGGTGCGCTGCTGTTCGGCCGCTTCAACTTCGGCACCCGGTACCAGAACTTCCGGGACTGGGTCAACGGCCCGCACGGGCACCGTCTCGGCCTTGATCCGATCCCCGACGGCCCGGTCAGCCTGAGGATGCTGCGGAGGACCTTCGCGATCACATTGGCCTACCGGCCCGGCGGCATCCTCGCCAGCAAGATCCATATGCGCCATCTGTCCGTCGCCACCAGCGAGGGGTATGCGGCACGCCCGGGCGGGGCCCAGGGCCGGCTGCTGGCCGAGGTGAACCGGCACGAACAGCAGGCGAAACTGGAGGTGGTCATCGCCGAATTCAGGAACTATCAGGCAGGGATCATGCCGGCCGGGCCCGGCGCCCGGGAACTGACCGAGTTCTTCGCCCACGTCGACGGCACCGCTGCCGCAGGCGCGCCGGCGCCGAAGATCCAGCGCAGCGACCGTGACATCCTCAACCTGCTGTCCAAGCGGGCCGCCATCTTGCACCAGGGCACCGCCAACTACTGCTGGTTCGCGGACCCGTCCCGGGCCCTGTGCCTCCGCCTCGCCGGCCGGCCCGACGCCACCGCGCCTTTGATCGGGATGTGCGATTCGGCGCGCTGCCCGCAGGCCACCCACCACGCCGTCCACCGGGACGTCTGGACCGGCAACATCACCTCCTGCCAGGTGTTCATCGGCAGTCTCGGGCCGACCCGGACCACTGAGAAGGCGCGCTTGCAAGGCGACCTGGACCGGGCGCTGCGCGTCGTCGCCGGCATCGACTCCGCCAGCCACGCCGACGGGCACGACGCACAGGAAGAGGACCCATGCGGCTGACCCCGCAGCAGCGGGCGCTCAACGAAAAGCGGATCCGCGCCGCCGCCAGCCGGCTGCTGTCCGGCGACATCCCACCCGGCGGCCGATGCGACGTCAAGACCCTCGCCCGCCTGGCCGAAGTCGACCGGGCCGCGTTCTACGGCACCCGCCCCTACGCGGCCCTGCGGGAAGACTTCGAACGCCGCGTCCGTGCACTGCAGGCAGCCGGCAAGCACGCCGATCCGCGGAACGCCCAGACCGCCCGGCTCACCAGCCAGCTCACCGCCCTGACGACCCGCCTGGCCGCCCGGGACGCCGCCATCACCGAACTGACCGCGTTCAAGCAGGCCGCGCTGTCCCGCCTCGCCGCCCAGCACGACGAGATCACCCGGCTCCGCCGGGCCAGCTCTGCCAACGTCCGCCGCCTCCCGGAACCGCCGGCCAGCCCGCGCAGCTGACCGCCTGCCGCAGACACAACCTCAGCGCGCCATCGGCGGCTGCCTCCGGCACGCCCGGAATCAGCAGACCCGCCGATCTTCAACATCCCAGGAGCCCCGCGATGACCCGCCACCTTCTGCCCGCCGCCCTGCGGGCCGGCGCCGCCGGCCTGCTCGCCCCCGAAGCCGCCGTGAACCTGCTCATCGGCCACCGCTACTGGCTGACCCGGCCCGGCTTCGCCGGCGAGTACATCGACACCTTCCCCGGCATCACCGACGGCACCGCGATGGCCGCCGTCTGCTGGCCCGAAGCCGTCGCCGCACTCGACCGCGGCCAGTTGTCCGGCAGCGGCAGCGAGACCCGGATCCTGCGCCTGGCCGCCTCCCTCGCCGACGGCATCCCGGTCGATCTCCAAGGCGCCCTCAGCAACCTCGACGACACCAACCTTGATTACGTGGTCACCGCGATCCGGCACGCCGCCGGACGCCGGCCAGACCACGACCAGCCATGAGATACATCACACCAGCGGCCCCGGAAACACGACACGGTCAGTCACCACCTGCGCCGCACCCCGCACTCCGATCCAGCAGGCCGGAATCGCAACACGGACCGATCGAACACGGCGACTGCGGAGAGAATCCCGGATAACGAGAAGACGGTGACCGTCGAGCATGTCGCCGGGGTGCCGGTCCGGCATCCCGAGATCGTCGCCGTGGGCCGGTACTACGGGATGACCGTGCATACCTGCGTCCCTTATGACCCGGAATCCAAGGGCGGGTCGGAATCGACGGTGAAGATCGCCAAGGCTGACCTGGTGCCCACCGAGGTGAACCTGCTGGAGGCCTACGGCAGCTTCGCCGAGCTCGCGCAGGCCTGCGGCCAGTTCTGCGACAGGGTGAACGGCCGGGTGCACCGGGAGACGTGCGCGGTTCCGGCGCGGCGGCTGGAGATCGAGCGGGCCCGGCTGCACCGGCTGCCGGACGCGCCGCACACCGCCGCGCTCGGGACCACCCGGGTGGTGAACACCGATCAGACCATCCGGCNNGGGTCCGCGCCGACGGTGATGAGCTGGTCGTGGTCGCGGACCTGGCGGCGCTGCCGTTGCGCCCGGACTGGGCCGGGCCGGGTCCGCTGGGCCTGGCCGAGGTCGCCCGGCATGCACTGTCCACGCCGGGCAACCCGCGGATTGACCTGGCGCACTATCCCGGCCACCCGCAGCAGCCGGACGGCACGCCGCGACCGCCGCAGGCCAGGGCGGCCACCGACGCGGAGGCGGCGTTCCTGGCGATCGGCGACGGCGCCCGGGCCTGGCTGACCGAGGCCGCCGCCGCGGGCGCGACCCGGGTCCGGGCGAAGATGGCCGAGGCGGTCGAGCTCGCCGCGCTCGCCGGGACGGCCGCAGTGGACGCCGCGCTGGGCACCGCCGCGCTGGCCGGCCGGTTCGCCGATGGTGACCTGCTGTCCATCACCGGATACCAAGCCGGGCCGGCCGCGGGCGGGCCGGTGACCATCGCTGATGAGGCGTACTCCGCCCAGCCCGGTACCCCGGCCTGGGCCGGGTTCGGCACCACCGCGCCGGAGACCGCGCCGTGACCGGCCGCGATGCGGCCTGGCTCGCCGATCTGGCAGGCACGCTGGCCGAGGTGGATGAGTTCTTGCGCACGCCGGCCGGCCATGCCGCCCTGGAGGGCTTCTACCAGGCTCGCGGCAGCCTCGCGCCCGGGTTCGAGGCGGGCAACCTCATCGACGCGGTGTTGCCCGGCGCTGAGGA
>DPMS01000106.1 GCA_003541285.1 Actinomycetota bacterium | reverse complement strand
GTGCGATCACGGCGCCTACCCCAGCACGCTCGGCTACCGTGGCTACCCCAAGTCGCTGTGCACCTCGCTCAACGAGGTCATCTGCCATGGGATCCCCGATGACACGGTGATCGCCGACGGCGACATCGTCAACGTGGACATCACCGCCTACCTGGACGGGGTACACGGGGACACCAACGCCACCTTCCTCGCTGGCGAGGTGGACGAGGAGTCACGGCTGCTGGTGGAGCGCACGCACGAGGCGATGATGCGCGGGATCCGCGCGGTGGCGCCAGGCCGGCCGCTCAACGCCATCGGCAGGGTGATCGAGTCATACGCGCGCCGGTTCGGTTACGGGGTGGTCCGCGACTTCACCGGTCACGGGATCGGGACCACCTTCCACTCCGGCCTCGTCGTGCCGCACTTCGACGACCCCAGCGTCCATGTGATCATGGAACCGGGGATGACGTTCACCATCGAGCCCATGCTCACTCTGGGCACCGTCGAGTTCGACATGTGGCAGGACGGCTGGACGGCCGTGACCAAGGACCGCAAGCGGACCGCCCAGTTCGAGCACACCCTCGTCGTCACGACGGACGGCTACGAGATCCTGACCCTGCCCTAGCGTCTGCCCAGGCCCACCCAGCAGCACTGATGGTGAACATCGCGGTTTACCCGTCACCGGAGAGGGACCGGATGAGCCTTGGGACCTGGCTGCTCGAGCGCGCGGGCCAGAATGGGACGCCCGGTAGCGAAACTCCGGACGGGCTTAGCTGGCAGTGCAGGGAGAAGGCCCGCGCCAGATACCGGTGGGACAAGCGCGTCTGCTCGTGCCACTCCCCCGCGCTTCTCTGACCAATCTGCCGGGCCAAATCCCCCGGCATGCGCCCCGGAGCTTGCCCCGGATGACGACAACCCGGCGCCCTGTTCCTCTCGGCGTTACTGCGTGTCCGGCGGAGCCCACGGCGGCGTGGGGGGTGCGGCCGGCGGCGGCGCGGGCGGTGCGGTTGGCTGAGCCCACGGCGGCGTGGGAGACGCGGCCGGTGGTGCAGGAGGTACCGCCCACGGTGCTCGTTCAGGAGCCGTCATCGGCGGTGGTGCCGTCGAGGACGCACCCGGCACCTGCGCCACGGCAACCCGGCGCCGCCGGCGCCAGATGACAACAGCGAGCAGCAGCAGGACCAGACCGGCCACCATCGCGCCACCGAAGCCGGCGAGCTTCACCGGCGAGTGCCGGACAGCGTTGATCGGGCCTGGTGCAGGGCCGGACAGGAACCGGGCAGCCGGAGCCGCTACTCCCGGGCCCGATCCGGCAACCGTGCGCAGCCCACGGAGCTTGGCGACCTCGTGCAGCGCGCCGATCGGGTCGATCATGCCGAACCCGACTTTGGTGTTGTAGCCACCGCGTGGATGGTCGCGGGCTGACAGCGCGAGCGCACGGGCCACCAGGGCCGGCGGCAGCGTCGGGTACACGGACTTGATGATCGCCACGGTCGCCGCGAGCCACGCCACGGCCGCGTAGGCGTTGAAGACCTCGTAGCCCATCCCGGCCGGACCGGACACGATCAGCACATTTCCCGGCGCGGACAGCAGGATGGAGTCGTTGGCCGGGACGGCATCATGGCTCGGTGGCGGCTGGCTCATGCCAGGCACGACGACCGTGGCCACCCCCAGCACACCGGGCAGACTGTTGGGGAACGTGGCGGCATTGACCGGCTGCCCGCGCGGGCGGAATTCAGCACAGATCACGACCGCGCCTTTCGACAGCGCGTACTGGACGGCGCCATCGAGGTTGGCGTCGCCGGTCGGATTCAGGTCGTCTACGTAGATCACCTTGGCCCCGTGCCCGGCGGCGTAGCGGATCGCCCTGCCGACGTTCTGCTGCCACACGCTGGTCAGCCTGGTCCGCTCGTCGATCCGCAGCGCAAGGATGCGCGCGGCAGGTGCGAGGCCGACGGTCCCGGCCGGGTTGCTCGCGCTCGGCCCGCTGCCGGCCATGGCCGAGGCCAGGACCGTGTTCGGAATGGCGGAATCGTCCTTCACGTTCCCGAACGCGGGTCCCTGTGTCACCTTGCCGCCCAGCCCGGCCGCGGAACTGTCCACCCCGGTGCCGATCAGGGCGATGGTCACACCCTCGCCCCTGCTGATCTGCCACGCCGCTCGCAGGTCCTTCACCAGCTGAGTGCCGGACGACCGGCTGAAGCCTGGTGCGCCGTGGCTGGCCGGGCGTTCCTGGCCACCCCGCCCGGCGGGTGCCGCCCTGCCCCCGGGCGCTGCTACCACCGCGGGTGCCAGCGCGCCGAGAGTGAGTGAGCAGGCGGCGACGGCTGCGGTCAGCACGGCCGCCCGGTGCCGGGTCAGCACCGGATATCCTTGCGCTGGCACGGCGGCTTGCCACCGGACAGCGCGCTCACGACCCGTTCCATGACACCCTGGCCGAGGTCGGGCGGGCCGATGATGTCAGCGGTGGTGCCTGGCCTGCCGTCTGCGTATCCCGCCGCATAGAACAGCAGGTAGGTCCCCTGGGGCGTTGCCTGGAACCAGCCGCGCTGGGCATCGGTGAACTGGCCGGCAGTGGTACCCGGGAACGTCAGCGCACGGACACCCGCCTTTGGCAGGTCGCTGGTGACGGTGGCACCTGCCTGCTGCGCGGCACGCGGGCTTGACATGACCGCGACGGCCACCGTGGTGACCAAGGTGCCCGATGGATCCAGGTACGTCGCCCGCAAGACCGTGCGGCACCCGTGGCGCCGCAGGATGGCCGCGACCGAGGGGTCGAGTGCCGCCGCACAGGAGGCTGCCGGGGCGATGCCGACCCGCGAGGCGGTGGACCGCAACCCGTCCGAGGTGGCGTAGCCGACGCTGGCAGGGAACAACTGTCCCGCCGTCAGCCGGGTCCAGCGGGAGGCCAGTTCGGCACTGCCTGCGGCGGAGACCTCGGCAGGCGTCGCGGACCGGGTGAACTCCAGATACAGAGCCACGCCGCCGCCAATGATCCCGCAGAGCCCGAGCAGGACGAGAAGAATCGCGATCGTAGCGCGGAGCTTATGTCTTGGTGGTTTGGTTAATCCCCCTACTGCAGGGGGAGGTGTGGGGGCCGCACCACCCTCGAACGCGGTACCAGACACGATCACACCATAAAGGTACGGAACGGGAAAATCAGGCCCAGATGGTCACAGTCCCATACCGGGCTGTCCGGATTGGCCGTCATCCCCCCCGTACTGGCCGCCGGCTCC
>DPMS01000622.1 GCA_003541285.1 Actinomycetota bacterium | reverse complement strand
GACCTGCTCACCAAGGCAGCCACCGAACGCCCCGACCAATAACCATGCCGATCATCGTCGGGTGAAGGCTGCGGGGGCGGGGCCGGGCGGGCGCGACTGCAGACCTGAGGCCGGAATTGGCGGCGCCCTGGGTGGCGCGTGTCCGGGCAGCGGGAAGAACGGGCGCCGGGCCTGAGCATGCCCCTGCGGAGGAGCGGAACCAGCTTGCGCGGGCCGCAGGCCCCCGCATGCCCCATCGTCCATGCGCCGTGACGAGACCACGAGAACGACTTGAAAGCGCGGTAAGACAGACCCATAATTGGGATGTTCACAAACTCTGGACTGTACAGCTATCCGGTTTGACCGGAGAGATAGTCGGTACTGCGTGCGGAGGATGACTGATGCCCATCACGGGCAGCGAGCCCGGCGGCCCGTCTTCCACAGTCCCGCGCCCGCCAGAACCGGCCCCATGGCCTGTGATCTTGGGCTAGCGCATGGTCTCTGCGAGTACAGGACACAGGCCCGCAATGGAGGAGAAATGGCTGCCATCGGTGGAGCCCCGCAGCAAGGCGTTAGCCCCTTAGGCGGACCAGCGGCGCCGACGTCTGGGCTGCGGTGGCNNCGTGCTGCGGCGGTGGCTGGCGTCACTGCTGCCGGACTGTCCGGCGCGTGATGACGTGGCTTGTGTCGCGAGTGAGCTGGGCAGTAATGCGGTGCGGCACACGGCGAGCGGGCGGGAGGGCTGGTTCGCTGTGGAGATCACCTTTCACCGGTCGGTCGTGCGGGTGGCGGTCGCGGACTGCGGTGCTCCGGCCGGGCCGCGGGTGATCGATGACCCGGCCGGTGAGCATGGGCGGGGGCTGCTGGTGGTGAAGGGCCTGTCTGCCCGTACCGGGGTGTGTGGCGATCACCGGGGCCGGCTGGTATGGGCCGATGTCCCCTGGGATGAGGCGGGCGCTGCGGAGCCCGTGTCACCCCAGGACCGGTACCAGGCGGCGATCCGTGACGGCCAGGCGGGCCTGGCCACCCGTTTCGCCGGGGTGTCGGTCTGGTTTGGCCGTTCGACCTTGCAGTGGTGGGCACTGGCAGGCGGCGAACTGGTGACGGCGCCTTCGGCGGCCGAACTGGCTGGCCAGCTCGTGCTGANNGTCATGACCGTCATGAACATCTTGTGGCGCAAAGGCCTGCTGTCGCGGGCCAAGCACGCGGGCGGCAGCGACACACGCCCCTGGTGGTACCAGGCGCGCGTCACCCGGGAAAGCTACCTGGCCGCCGTCATCGCCGGGGCGCTGGACTGCGCACCTGACCCCGTGGCTGTGCTGCTGCACGTGTTCCCCGCAGCGCCCGCGGGCCGGGCCGGATACGTCACCCCAGCCGGCGGGCGACGGCCAGGTTCACGGCCGGGGACCGGCCATGCCGCGTGCTGCCGCCTGCAGGCCTGGGTGCCGGCGAGCCGGGGTACCCGCACATCGGCACAGCAGCCCGGGCTGGCGCAGACGTGAACACCAGCCGCAGCCCAGATCCCACCGGCCCCACGGCAGGCAGCGCGACCCTGGCGGCAGAGTTCGGCCGCCAGCTGCGCGTGCTGACCGAGCTGGGTGCCGCCCGCCCGGCCTATGAGTTCTGGTGGGAACCGCGGGATCATGCCCGGCCGGTGCTCGTGGCCAAACGCCTGCCCGGCGCAGCGGGCCGGCCACATACGGTGGTTACCCCAGACCCTGCGGAGATGCGGGCGATTCTGGGGATTTCACAGACCCACGATCAAGGCTCAGCCTGAACCGGCAGCCTGCGGGGTGCCAGAACTGTGCCGCTGGCTGTGACCTGGGCTTTCAGGCAGCTCGCTCGTTATCGCCGCCGGGACGGCGAGGACCATCACCTCGATACGGAAACCCGCGTCCCGGTAGGCCCGCAGGTGGTTGGCGGCGCCCTTGCTGTCTTGCCCGGTCTCTGGCTTGAGCGCATTGATTCTCTGCGTGCGCACGTATTCGTGGGCCTGCGCCAGCCACGCCCAGCTATCCGGCCCGATGTACGCGGCCATCAGCTTGTCATCCCGGCCAATCAGTTCGTCATATCTGGGGTGGTACGGCTTGTAGAGGTCGCTGTCTAAATCGGCAAACCCGCCCCGGCCGTTCAGGACCTCGCCCACTATGCTGGCCACCCTGCTCTTCCCGGCACCGTGCTGGCCGACCAGGAACACCACCGTGGGCTGTGCCTGCGGCTCCCGACCGGCGAGCAGTTCGGGAACGATCTGTTCGCAGAAGATACGCCCCCCTCCCCGGGTAACAGCAGGTAGCGGAGAGCGTCGGGATCGGCGGCCGGCCGGCGGCGCGGGTAAATCTCACGCGCCACAGCGTCAGAGTCAAGCTCCAAGGCCGCCGCTCACCTCACGGGCGAGTCGTGAGAAGCGGCGCCTGGTTTCCGCGACCGCAGCGCGATCAGCCGGGTCAAGCTGCTCCCGCCAGCGAGCACAGTCCGCACGGCCAGCCCGGGCCGCCTCGATGATTCTGCGGTCAGGTTCGCGCTTGGTTTCCTCCGCCGCGATCACCGCGCTGTAAGCCCCGACCGCACCGTTGATGGCTTCCAGGGCCGCCTCATAGGCCACCGACTCCTCAGTCGACCAGGTGAAGGGCTGAAGCTGGCTCAGCGCCGACGGGCCGCAGGCGGGATCGGTCATAGCAGCCCTCTCCTCATTGGCGCTCACCACCAGCCTAGAGCACCGGCCGGGGCCGTCGGTGACAGCGCAGCCGCCGGCGCCGTTTCACGCCCACACCAGTGGCTAATCGTCATTCCGCCGGTTTGTCTGAGCAGGCGGTCCCGGAGCCCGCGGGCTATCGGCTTCGCCTGGTCTTCCGGAGCCTGGCCGCGCGGTCGAGGATCTCGGCGAGGGCCTGCCCGAGGATCGGTGGCGATTCGCCGGGCTCTTTACAGCAGGGAGGCTTGTCTCGCCTGGTGCCTGGTTCGGGCTCGATGCCCAGCAGGCGGTAAAGCTCGGCATAGACGTTCAGGACGGGGTCCTGGTCGTCATGCGGGCCGACTAAGAGGACCCAGGCGCGCTGAGGAGTCTCGAATGCCACGACCACCCGTAACGGGCCGCTGAGATGCTTGACGCACAGGTGATCCAGCGTGGTTTGGCCACTCAGCCGGTAGGCCAGTGCCCGGCAGCCTGCGGCAGCGAGATCGTTCAGGAAGTTCTCGAATGTCTTGGATTGCTTGCGGCTGAGCCTGCTGATCTGCTGTTCAGCGCGGGGGGTTGCGAGGATTTCTGTGGGCACGCCTGCGCACTCTAGTTGTTCGCGCTGTCATTCTTTCTGAGTGGGCGGAGCACCCGCCCTTCGCCTCTGCGCATCTGCTCGACGCTTTCCTGCAGGTCGGGACGTTCCAGCAGGGCCGAGTCACTGAGGTGGCGCCAGACCTCATCGAGCAGATCCCGGTCTTTGCCGGCTGCCCGCAGATCGCGAAGGATATGGGTGACGGCATGGACACTGTGCACGTCAAGCAGCAGCCGGGGAACGCGCTGGGCAACGGTCAGCACCCCCTGCGCAGCCCAGGCCCGCACGGTCTTCTCGCTCAGCCCCAGCAGCTTGGCGGCGATCACGGGGCGAATCGTGCCCTCATCGGCAAGCGTCGCAGCCGACACGGCCAGGAGTTTCGCCCGGCGTTCATCGTCTTCCGGGAGCGTGCAGGCAACCTCCTCAACCGCCTCCACCCGGTCGAACAGGCCGCGGATGCGCTCTTCCTCGACAGCGATGCTCATGGCAGCCCTCCTCCTTCCGAGTATGCGGCATTTTCTCGGAACCCGCCAGAACCGGTGAGTACAGCAGAGGAGTACAGCAACCGGCCCGCACCGAGGGGGATCCGGATGGACGCTCCGGGACGCTGACCTGCGGGAATAAGAAGGGAAACCTCCGAGGACGTGGTCCAGTTTCAGGCAGCCCTGTCACTGCTGTACTTTCCCGCTGTACTCGCGCCCCGGCTGTTCGAATTATGCTTCTGACCTGTGGAGCTAAGGGGACTCGAACCCCTGACCCCCTGCTTGNNCTGCTTGCAAACAACAGGCAGGCAGTTCATCGGTGTCTCGCGCCGGGTGCTGATCTACGGCGAAGCACACCTGCGGGCGATGCTGCGGGCCTACGTGCCGCAACAACGATCATCGGCCGCACCAGTCCCGGCAGCAGCGGCCACCCGGCCATGAAGGGCTGGTCGTCGTACCGCTGGACGCGCCGGTGCAGCGCCGCAAGGTCCTCGGCGGCGTCATTAACGAGTATCACCGGGCGGCGTGGCCGCCTGAACTGAACGTATGAGGTTTCGGCAAGCACAACGGCTCACGTCTTGTTGTGCCCTGGCACGCACCAGGGGATGGTTCGCGGCAGCACCGAGCACGGGCTCGGCATTGACGCCTCCGGCGGCAGCGGCATCAGCGGGAACGTTGCGTCTTGCCGTGGGTAAACGGCGCCGTTGCACAGCGGGTCACTCGGCTGGAGTTGGTACAGGTTGCAGAGCACCTGCCCGAACAGGGGGTCAGTGAAGCCCGCACCTGGTCCGGCTGTGGCGCAGTCGCCATTTGCCTGCTCGAGGTTCGCGGGCGAGGAGCTAACACCAGCCGGGTCGATGTTGTTATGCCAGCAGTTCCCCTGGCCCGGCGCGGCCGCCGGAATGCCCGCCGCGCTGAAATCGCTCAGATCGGCCAAATCACCGTTGGTCGGGTTGTTGAACGAGCCATTGCCGCGGAAGACGTTGCCGTGCACGTTCGAGCCATAGTCATTGAAGAAGCAGGCCGGGCCACCAGCCAGCGAGCCGGCGAATGGGTTGTCCCATACTCCGCCACCCGAGGTGCAGTCGGCGGGACCGTTCACGACACCAGTGATGTAGGGCACCATGGCGACCGCCCACGCGCCATTGTTGACGAACAGGTTGTTCCTGATCGTGTCGTGCCTGCCGCCTGCTACCACAACGCCGGCGCCTACCAGGCCCAGCCCGTTGCCGGGCACGTCACGGTTGTTGTTGTCGTGGATGTAGTTGCCCGTGACAACCCAGCACGAGCCCGAGCCACCGGGGCAGGAGCCATCCTGCGGCGCGGGCAGGTCCCCGCTGCTGGCGCTGTTGGTGTCGATGCCCTCGCCGTTGCGATCCCACTCGCCATTCTCAATCACCAGATGGCCGCCCGAGTTGGTACCCGAGTAGCCGAGCGCGTTGTTCTCCCCGTGTGCGTGGTCGAGCACTGCGTTGCAGTCCGGGCAGGCGCCGATGTAGTAGCCGGAGTCATTCATGTTGCTGGCGTAGGTCCGGTCGATCAGGCCCGGTCCAGCCGCGTTGGCGGCGAAGATCCCATAGGTTGCCTGGGCGGGATCGCCCTGCTGGAAGTACGTGGTCGTCGCCGAAAGGTACGAGCCGAAATAGCTGTGCATGCGGATCTGGCCCGTGTCATAGCCACCATTCCACCAGATCTGGTTTCCCGAGCCGTCCTGGCCGGACAGGAAGTTGCAGACCGTCAGGTTCTGGATGGTCACGCCGCTGGCTTCGTAGACCTCGATGCCGTTGCGTCCCCACGGGCCCTGCGGCCCGACTGGGCCCCGGTCCTGGTCGGACGGGCTGGCCGAGCAGGGCGGCCCGGACCTGGTGCCATCGACGATCACGCCTGCCCGGCTGAGACCCAGCAGGTGCAGGTTGGGCTTATCGATCCAGACGCCGGCGCCAGGTGCCGTGGTTGGCTGGTGTGTCGTGTAGTCGCCGCGCTCCTTGTAGTCGCCCGGGGCGATGACGATCCAGTCACCGGGTGACGCAGCGTCCACCGCTGCCTGGATGGACCGGAACTGACCCCGTTTACCGTGCCAGCTGCCCACGGTCCACACCTTGGGCTTCGGGCCGCTTCGGGCCGACGCGGCGGCGACGCCGCTGAGGCCCGGCCCCAGCAGGACCGCGACAGTGGCTGCGGCCACCATCCGCAGCCATGATCTGCCAATGGTGCGCCGAGCGCGTACAGAGGACTTCGCTGGCCCCAAGGCTATTCACCTACCCGCCAATCCGGCCGCGGCCGAACACCGCGACACGCTGGCATTATCCGCCCGGGATGCCCCGATGTCATGCCATAGCCGAACAGCGCTGCGATCCCACGCAGCACCTGGCAGAACACTGTTGCGCTTCACCGGGACCACAGGATGCGCCACACCACCGCCATCGTCGCTGAGCCGTGCGCGGCAGATCGGGCTCGGCGACGGCTGCACCACGTCTACACAGGGAACGTGCACGACACCGAGGAGGTACCACCCGCTGCCTGTCATGCGGGTAAGGCGGTCGTCGTGCGGGACTGGCAGGTTTGGTGCGGCGCAAAAACGGCGACCTCATGCCGCAGCACCAGCAACTCCACGTTCTTCGACGCCGGTGAGCGGCCGAGCAGGACCAGCCAGCCGCAGACCCGGATGAAGATGAGATACAGCAGACGAACACACGACTGATCATCATGGCGCACCGCTGACTCCGGTGCATCGCTGCAGCTCACAGGCCAGGCAGACTTCTGGCACCCCACACCACCTGCGCCCCAGGCCGGCGAAGCAGAAATTGACGAGAAAACGGGCAGCAGCCGCCCTGCCCACCGTGCTGCGCCTGCTGGGAGCGGACAGATGACGAACCCCGCTGAAGCCGCCGGTGAGGAGCGCCTGCGCCGGTGGCGGCTAGTCCTGGGAGGCGGTGACGCCGACGGGACCGGTGCCGCCCTCGGCACCGCCGAGCAGGGAATGGACGAGGCCCTCGCCGCGGTCTACGGGGGAGCACTGATGCGGACCGCGCCCCGCCCGGCCGGACCCGGTGCCGGGCTCGGCCCGTCAGCCCCGGCGGTCGCGCGCTGGCTGGGTGACATCCGCGCCTACTTCCCCTCGACAGTGGTCAGAGTCATCCAGCAGGACGCCATTGCGCGGCTCGGCCTGACGGAACTCCTCCTCGAACCAGAGGTGCTCGACGCGGTGGAGCCCGACGTGCACCTGGTGGCCACCCTGCTCGCGCTGAGCGAAGCGCTGCCGCAGCGGGCCCGCGAAGCGGCCCGGGTGGTCATCCGCCGCCTCGCCGACGACGTCGAACAACGGCTCGCCGAACCCACCCGCCGGGCGATCACCGGGGCGCTGCGCCGGGCCGGCCGCACCCGCCGCCCCCGCCCCGGTGACGTGGACTGGGACCGCACCATCCGGGCCAACCTGCGCCACTACCGGCCGGAACTCGGCACCGTGATTCCCGAGGTGTTCATCGGCTACGGACGGGCGCAGCAGTCCGTGCAACGCGAACTCATCCTCGCTATCGACCAGAGTGGCTCGATGGCCTCATCGGTCGTCCACGCCGGCATCCTGGGCGCCGTCCTGGCCAGTGTGCGCACCCTGCGCACCAGCCTGGTGGTGTTCGACACCGCGGTCGCCGATCTCACCGGCCTGCTGCCTGACCCAGTCAGCATGCTGCTGGCGACCCGCCTCGGCGGCGGCACCGACATCAACCGCGCGCTGCGGTACTGCCAGGCCCTCGTGCGCCAGCCCCGCAACACGATCCTTGTCCTCATCAGCGACCTGATGGAAGGCGGTTCCCGTGAGCAAATGCTGCGGCGGGCCGCGGACCTGGCAGGATCCCGGG
>DPMS01000277.1 GCA_003541285.1 Actinomycetota bacterium | reverse complement strand
GGCTGAGGCGGCGCCAGCACGGCACGGCTGGGATGACCAGTTGCGTGGGCGCCAAGAGTCACCCCCGCAATCCACGCCACCTGTGACGTCGGCAGGGCTGGCCACCGTCAGCGGTGCAAGTGGCAATGAAGCAGGGAGAGAAGCCGTTCTTGCTGGTCACGGCACTGCAAACCGGTCGAGGCCCCGGCCACGGCAGGCCACGCCAGCAGTCCTCCGTGGGCGGGTAGCGCCCGATCCGAACTGGTGTGTGGCATCCCTGTGCAGCTGCGTTGCTGTATTTCGCTGCTGTATTTGCACCAAAGGTGGTGCTCGGGTTTTCGAATTATGTTTCTGACCTGTGGAGCTAAGGAGATTCGAACTCCTGACCTCTTGCATGCCATCAGCAGGCAGCACGTCCACCCGCGTCTATCCCCGCAGGTCACCGTCCCGCAGCATCCACCTCGATCCGTCTCCGTCCGGGCCGGTTGCTGTACTCGCGTGCTGTACGCCTCTTATCTGAATCGTTTCCGCCGCTCAGGAGTGAGCCAGCAATTTCCGAGGGCACCGGCAGCGAAATCATAAGCCAATTATCCCAGGATTCGCTCCTGGCAGGCAGATGGTGTCTGCCGACGGGAAGGACGTGCTGATAATTACTGCGGCCGGTAGGCGTCGGAGCGGTGCTCGATAGCCATGACGTCGATCCTGCGGTCATGGTCGTTGATCCGGTAGATCACCCGGTAGTCACCGCGGCGGGCGCTGTGCAGCCCTTCCAGGCCGAGCTTGAGCGGCTTGCCGACCCGGTGCGGGCCGGCGGCCAGGGAACCGTAGATGAACTCCACCGCAGCCGTGGCGACCTTCTCCGGGAGCCGGGTCAGCGCCCGGCGGGCCGGGGCTGTCCAGGCGATCGCATACTCCGGCCCGCTCACTGGCGCGGGATCATGCTCAGTGCCTCGTCCTTGCTCAGCACCGGCGCCTCGCCAGTGGCGAGCTCAGCCAGGGCCTCGCGGATGTCGGCCAGCAGTGCCTCGCTGCCCATCACGTCGAGGGTTTCCTCCAGCGACTCCAGATCCTCCACACTCATGACCACAGCAGCCGGATGGCCATGCTTGGTGATCACCACCCGGCCATGCTCACGCTCCAGCCGCTCGACGACCTCCGAGAGCCGGTTCTTCACCTCCGCCAGTGGCATCTGCTCACCCACAGTCATAGCCATAAGTATAGCTACTTTCTTGCCAGGCTGCTCCCCGCCGGTGCTCCTTCCCCTGCCCGCTCCCCAGCCCCTGCAGGACCGGGAGCCGCCAGATTGCCCGGCAGCTACGATCGCGGAGTGATCCTGCGGTGCACCAGGAAGCTCCTGGCGGTCATGAGGCCGGCGCTGGCTGCCAGCCCAGTGCCCGCACCGAGCCCGGAGGACTGGTATGCGAATCGGCGAACTCGTCATATCTCGCAAGCGCCTGCACCACACTCCCACGCTAATTGCCCGTCGCTGACGATCGCGAGCGGTCAGGTTCCCGAACGTGCAGAGTTCAGGCACCAGCGCGAGATGGGAGCCCGCGCCGCGCCCATAGGGCGCCGACTCCCGCCTCGACTGTCCACCAGGGCGGGAGCGAGAAATGTCACCAGGACCCACGCATCTCCGACTGTGCGGGGCTCGCGCGCTCGGCACCTAGGGACTCCAGTACTCACCACCACGGCCGATGGGCCATGACAACTCACCGTGACCGTTATGGCGTGCCAGATATCCGCTGATGGCGCTGGAACGGGTCGATCAGTGGAACGGCTGGCGTGGTGCCGAACTGGTCGATCTGGGGCCGCTCCCGGTGGGTGTACCGGCAAGGCAGCGCTGGCCCGGCTGCTGTGCCCAACCAGTCATCTGTGCTGCGCTGGCTGCGGTTTCGGCTGTTTGATGTTCGCCGCAAGGGGTCCAGGTCAGCTTGATCCCGAAGCTGCCCTCGGCGGCCGATTTCGCGATCAGCCAGTCAGCGCCGCTCCCGGCGGCACGCGTCTAGCCAGCAGCGCGAGCGGCCGGGCCACGCGAAACCAGTCCATATCTGCATCTGTGAATGCCTGTCATGGTTCAGTCCGCGGTCGTGTTCGTCGTGTGCCTTCCGTGTGCAGGTTTTGCGGAGATGCGTGTGCTGGTATCGCGCGCCGGGTTTCGCCGCAATAACGTCGCGTCAGCCGGCCGGAGCCGGCCGTGAGCCGCCGCGATCGCGCGGGGTGGCCTGGAGGGGAGTTCACGCTGTGCGCGTCACGATGATCCTGCCCGCCCTGACAGAGGCGACCAGCCCGCTGTTCCGCCCGGTGAAGTATGCGCTGTTCCCGCCGCTTGGCCTGGCCACGCTGGCCGGGTATCTGGACCCTGATGATGAGGTGACGCTGCTCGATGAGCATGTGGAACGGATTGATCTGGGCGCGCTGGAAACGCCGGACCTGCTGGTTGTTCAGCCGTACATCACCTCCGCGCGCCGGGCATACGAGATCGCCGACCACTTCCGTGCTCGCGGCGCCCATGTGGCGTTGGGCGGACTGCATGTCACGTCGTTGCCGCAGGAGGCCGCCGCGCATGCGGACACGGTCTTCACCGGGCCGGGTGAGGACACCTGGCCGGTGTTCCTCGAGGACCTGCGTCAGGGCCGGGCGCGAAGCCGCTACGATTCGGCGCTGCGCACACTCGCCGGGCTGCCGCCGGTACGCCGGGATCTGATCAAGCGGCACCGGTATCTGGTCCCGAACTCGATCGTGGTGAGCCGGGGCTGCCCGCACCACTGCGACTTCTGCTACAAGGACGCCTTCTTCGAAGGCGGGAAGTCCTTCTACACGCAGACCGCGGACGCCGCGCTGGCCGAGATCGACCGGCTGCCGGGACGCCACCTTTACTTCCTCGACGACCACATTCTCGGCAACCGCCGGTTCGCCGAGGCGCTGTTCGACGGAATGGCGGGTATGGGCCGACTGTGGCAGGCGGCGGCCACCGTCGACTCGGTGCTGCGGCCGGGCCTGGTGGAGAAGGCCGCTGCGGCCGGGCTGCGCTCCCTGTTCGTCGGTTTCGAGTCGGTCAACAGCGGCAGCCTCAGCGAAGATCCTGGTGGTTAATTCGCC
>DPMS01000036.1 GCA_003541285.1 Actinomycetota bacterium | reverse complement strand
CCCGGAGCCCACGGCCAGCCCCCGCTCTCGCGCCGGAACGGTGGCCGATCCGGTGACCCAAACGGTTGGCGAATGTCATGGCGGCCATCCGCCCGTGCGCGGGATCATCGAGCCTGATGTTGGTCAAACGGATCGTATCACCAGGTCACGGCCTGTTCAGCGGGGAGGAGATCATGATGGGACAGCAGGAAGACCGCAACAAGCAGACGGTGCGGCGGCTGTATGAGGAGGTCGGGAACCAGGGCTGGCTGGAGGTCCTCGACGAGATCACCTGGCCCGATCACGTCGAGCACAACCCGTTCCCGGGACAGGACCAGGGCCTGGCGGGCTTCAAGCAGCGCGTCAGCATGGTCCGGGCCGCGAACGATCCCCATTTCACTATCGAGCATCTGCTCGCGGACGGCGACAAGGTCGCCGTCATGTGGACCGCGCGGGGCACCCATGTGGCGGACTGGATGGGCATCCCGGCCACCGGCAAGCCCATCAGCATCCAGGGCGTGGACATCCACCTGCTGCGTGACGGCCGGCTGGCCGAGCACTGGGACGTGGTGGGCATCCACAGCTTCCTGGTCCAGATCGGCGCGGTCCCCGATCCGGCCGGGACGGAGGCGGCACGATGATCCTGGTCGCCGGCGGCACCGNNGCCGCGCTCGCCGCGGGAGCCGGGCATATGATCCTCATCTCGGTCCGGGACGCCTCGCCCGGGCATCCCATGGCCTTGATGAGGATGAAGCACGCCGCCGAGCAGGAACTGATCGCCAGCGGCCTGGCCTGGACCATCATCCGGCCCTCGGCGTTCATCGAGACCTGGTGCGAGGTGCTCAGCCGTCCCCTGCTGGAAAAAGGCAAGACCATAGTGTTCGGCCGCGGCGCAAACCCCATCAACTGGGTATCAGCCTGGGACGTGGCCAGGTTCGCCGACCTCGCGGTGGCGGACCCGGCCCTGCGTGGCCGCGTGATCGAGGTGGGCGGCCCGGAGGACCTGACCATGACCGAATTCGCCCGCGCCTTCCAACGCGAGACCGGCGCCAACGGCAGGATCGGCCACATCCCCCGTCCGCTCATGCGCCTCGGGTCGACCCTGGCCAAGCCCATCAACCCGGCCATGGCCAGGCAGATCCAGGCCAGCCTGATCATGGACACCCAGCCACAGGCATTCGATGCCTCAGCGACACGCCGGGACTATCCATCGATCCCGGTCACCAGCCTTTCGGCAGCCGTGAGACGGAACTTCGGCGAACCAGCGGACATGCTCCGAGCTACCAGAGATCAATGACAATGGGCTGCCGGGGGCGGAAGCGAGACCCAGATCACGAAAAGCCAGCGTCACCTTGCCGCTGGGAAAGCCCGGTGTGACGAACCGGTGCAGCCCGCCCCGTCGCGCAACGGACCGGTCTCACCTCCAGCTAGGGCGTTACCGCCTGCTGGAACTCACGAACACTCTCAGGCTCAGGCCACCTGCCGATCGGGCAGCCAGCCCATCGCCGAACATGCCACCGCACGACGACTCAGCAGAGTCGTGAACCCGCTGCCCGCCGAGGCCCAGCGTTCCGCAAGACCATTCCAGCGCCGGAAGGACCACGATGACCAACAAGACGCCGGTCACCAGCCCGTACCGACCTGCCGTACTCGCGCTCATGGCCGCGCTGGCACTCTCGGCCGCCGCGTGCGGAAGCAGCAAGCACCCGGCCACGGCAGGCAGCAACTTCGTCTCCACGGCAAACGCGATCTGCGCCAAGGCCGTCGCGAAACACGACGGTCACCCCTTCCCCGTACCGAACTTCAACCCACTGCAGCCTCGCGCCCAAGACCTGCCCGCCGTCGGCAAGTATCTGGCTCAATACGGGGATGCCAGCGCCACCGCCGCCCGCCTTGACACGCTTTCGGCCCCGCCCCGGCACCACGCCGACTGGGAGAAGCTCCGCTTGCTCATCGATCAGTCAGCAGCCAACGCGCAGCGGCAGATCGCCGCCGCCGAAAGGTCGGACGTCACCGGCTTCGAACAGACCGTGACCATCGCCCGATCGCTGGGGAACCAGATCAACCAGATCGGGCCCAATCTCGGGTTCACATCGTCGTCTGCATGCAGCGAGGTGTTCGGCTGATGCAGTCCGCCAGCCAGTACGTCGGCGACGCCAGATGCGCCTCCGATCACGGCACCTGGCAGACGCGCGAAGCGCGCGCCGGGCGACGCTGGTGCGTCAGTAACAGACAACTGCCCGCCTATAACAACATTCCACCCACTGGATACACAACACGGCAACGGCGCCCTATTCGGCAGCGCGAAGGCCCATCGCTAATCCCCGGCAGATGGTCACCCTGCGTGACAGATGCCAGCTGACCTGATAGCCCCCCGGTGGACCACGATCGCCAGCGGAGCATGGCCGGCCAGCTGGCAGGAGCCCGGGCAGGAGCACGCAGCCGACCACGTCCAGTCACGTCCCGCGGCGAAGAAAGTCCCGACCGGGGGTGCCGCGATTCATCCAAGATCTGGGCGGCTGACCCACCCATCCGCGGACACCGCGTTCATCTCGTCCGGACGGTCCCGGGCCACCGCCCGGGAACAGCCCTCGCAGCGATCTTGCCCCCCACGGTGCCCCCCGGCAGCACGTCAGAGCCTGTCAGCCCAGCGTCCAAATGATCTCTGACCTGCAGATCCATGGACAGGCCCAAGAGCAGACCCTTTCCCTGCGCAGGAAAGCCACGAAAAGAGGTCTTCGGTTACACGAACGAAAAACGCCTCTGGCCTGCAGAGCCCCCTTACGGAATCGAACCGTAGACCTTCTCCTTACCATGGACCCCTGCGGCGTCCCTGTGACCGGCGCACAGGCGCTGACCAGGGCTGACACTAGCTCTCGCTGGCAGTCACCAGCAGGCGCAAGCCCCTGCTGGCCGGGTTCTGCCCCACAATCTGCCCCCCGCTCACGAGCGGGCAGGGCGAAAATGAGGACCGGATGGCCAGTCGTCAGCCGGTTGCATACCCGAACGGGCACGCGGTAGGAACGTATTCCTACCGCGTAGTACACTGGCTGCATGACCGCACGCAAACTCTCCATCTCGGTGCCCCCGGAGGTTGAGGAGACGATCAAAGCGGCCGCAGCCGGCGAGGGCAAGCCGGTGTCCACCTGGCTCGCCGAAGCCGCCACCGAGAAAGCGCACACAGCCGCTCTTCTGGCAGCCGGCCGTGCCGCCGCCCGCGAACTGGTAGCCGACTACGAGCAAGAGCACGGCCCCCTGCCCGCAGCCTCGCGGCAGCGCGCCCGCCAGTTCCTCGCCGAGGTCGGCCTTCTTGACGACGAGCCGCAGCAGGCCGCGGGATAGATGCCCACCATCGTCTATGACACCGGCGCCCTGCTGGCCGCCGAACGCCGCAACCCCGACTTCCTCGCCCTGCACGACGAACTCACCGCCGCCCGCATCCGCCCCATCGTCCCAGTCGTGGTCCTGGCCCAGGCCTGGCGCGGCGGCCCGCAGCACCAGATCTCCCGCGTCCTCAAAGGCTGCGACATCCTGCCCGACGACCAGCACATCGGCCGAGCCGCCGGGGTCGCCTGTGCCGCCTCGGGCACCGCCGACGTGGTGGACGCGATCGTCCTCGCCACCGCTGTGCGCCACCAGGCCCCCATCGTCACCAGCGACCCCGGCGACCTGACCCACATCGCCGATGCCATCGGCGTCAAAATCCGCCTCTACGCCACCTGAACAGCCCGCTTGCTGGCCGCCGGGTGCAGCGTTTCCTGGCGTGACTGCTTCGCCTTGCCTGCGGCAGATCATGCCGTCGCGGCCGCGAAGGCAGCAAGTTAGTTGGTGACGCGGCAGCGGCTGGGGAGGTGGTAAGTATGCAGGTCCAGGCTCTGGATACTGAGCTGGCGGCGCTGCACGGTCAGGTGAAGCAGTTGCGGGCGGAAAACGCCCGTCTGCTGCGCCTGCTGGAACTGACCCCGCAGCAGGCCCGCCCGCCGGGCCCCGCCCAGGCCGGGTTCTTCGACTCGGCACCCGGTGCTGTTCATGCTGATTCGGCGCCTGCGGAGAAGGTGGCGTTCTTCCGGGCGCTGTTCGCTTCCAGGACCGATGTGTACGCGGTGCGCTGGGAAAACGCCAGATCCGGGAAATCCGGATAGATGCCAGCAGTGCGAGGCGGCTGGCGCAAAGGCATCCCGGCCGCCGACCGGGAGTACCTGCCGCTGACCGGGGAGGTCATCACCGCCCACTTGTCCGGCGAGGTGGAGATCGGCCTTTATCCGCTGCTGGATGGCGATCGCTGCTGGTGCTGGCAGCCGATTTCGACGGCCCGGCGGCGATGCTGGACGCGCTGGCGTATCTGAAAGCAGCCCGCGCTGCTGGGGCTCCCGCCGCGCTGGAGGTGTCCCGTTCCGGCACCGGGGCACACGCCTGGCTGTTCTTCGCCGCGCCCGTCCCCGCTGTTGCCGCCCGGCAGGTGGGCACGGGGCTGCTGCGGGAGGCGGTCGCGCTGCGCGGGCGGATGGACCTGTCCAGCTATGACCGGCTGTTCCCCTCCCAGGACGTGCTGGCCACTGGCGGGCTGGGCAACCTCATCGCCGCACCGCTGCAAGGCAGGTGCCGCCGCCGCGGCGCGACCGTCNNAGGACCAGTGGGCTTACCTGTCCAGCGTCGCCCGCCTGTCCCCACGTGAGGTCACCCAGCTGGCGAAGCGCCTCGGCGTGGTCAGCGTGGGTGTGTCCGTGGACCGGCTGCGAGCAGCTTCCTCAACCCGGATCGCCGTCCCCGCCCCCGCGCTGGTACGGGCGCGGCTGGGGGCAGGGATCACCGTCGAGGCTGCGGACCTGCCGCCGGCACTGCTGGCCACGCTCAAGCACGCGCCAGCCAGGAGCCGCGCAGGACTTTTGCTTCTCCGGCGCCCTCGACCCCGAGCAGCAGGCTGCTCACGACGCCCTCGCAGGTCACGACCTCGGTGTGCTGGTCGCGCCACCCGGCGCCGGCAAGACCGTGATCGCC
>DPMS01000040.1 GCA_003541285.1 Actinomycetota bacterium | reverse complement strand
TGACATCCTTCCTGAACGCGGTGCGGGTGCCCGACGTGTTCGCCGCCTCGGGCTGCCCGTGCTGGGACTCCCCGCCCACCTCACCGGAGACGTTCGGCTGGCAGCTGGACTACGTGCGGGAAGGCAAGATCCTCGGCGCCTACGTGGCGCAGCATTTCCGGGGCGCCAAGATCGGCTTCCTCTACTCCAGCGACGAGCCCGGCCTGGACGGCGCCCGGGGACTGGGCTATGAGATCCCGGCCCGGCAGATCGCGGCGGCCGAGAAGTACGACCCGGCCAGCACCGCCATCACTCGCCAGGTTGCGGTGCTGAAAGCCAGCGGCGCCCGGGTGGTCGTGGCGTTCTCGGGCCCGGCGGCCACGGTCGCGCTGCGGCTGGCCATGGCGCATCTGAACTACAGCCCTCAGCTGGTGGTCGCCAGCGAGGGATCGGACCCGGCCACCCTGACCGGGCTGCTGGCCAAGGCAACGGGCAGCGGGGCCGCCGGCGCCCTGATCCAGGGCATCATCACCGACAGTTCCCTGCCCCCGGCCGGCTCGCCGGCCAGTAGCTGGATCACCCTGTTCCGCCGGATCCACCACCAGTACATCCCGAAACTTCCGTTCGATACCAACGTTGTGGACGGGATGGCGGCCGCCTACACCTTCACCGAGGCGATGCTGCGGGCCGGCCCGAACCCGTCCCGCCAGGACCTGGTCAACGCGATCAGCGGCGGCCTGGCACAAGGTCCCGCCGTCGCGCCGCTGGGCTACTCGCAGGCAAGCCACGCCGGGATCACCGGCGCCTACATCGCTGTGATCCGCGGCCAGGCACTCGTCCAGCTCGGGCCGGCCATGACCACCGACAGCACCCCATCCGGGCAGGTCACGCCCTACACGGCGGCGCAGCCTCCCGCCCCCGCCAGCGGCATACCACCACACTGACCCCCCACCTCCCGGAACCCACCAGCCCGTAGCCCCAGCCAGCGGTGACGGCCACCCGGCCGCAGACGCCACACGACAGGAGCACCTACATGAGGCGTACCCTCGCCACCACCGCGGCGGCTACGCTGCTGGCAGCCGGCTGCAGCAGTTCCTCCACTCCAGCCCCCACCGGAGTCGACGCTCCCCCAGCCACACCCCTGACCCTGCGCCTCGGGTTCGTCACCAGCCTCACCCAAGCCCCCGCCCTGATCGGCATCCAGGATGGGTTCTTCGCCAAGAACCTCGGCCCCAGCATCGCCCTGCGGCCCATCCCGTTCCGCACCGACACCGCCGAGGAAACCGCACTGGCCGCCGGTAAACTCGACGCCGCCTACGCCAGCCCCACCACCATCCTGAATGTCATCCAGGCCGCACACGCCTCACACATCAAGATCGTCTCCGGGGCCGCCTCCGGCGGAGCCGAGCTTGTCGTCAAACCCAGCATCACCACCCCCGCTCAGCTCAAAGGCGGCACCCTCGCCGTCCCCGCACCTGGCGGCACCCAGGACATCGCACTGCGCTACTGGCTCCGCCTCCACCACCTCGCCACCACCATCACCGCGGGCGGCAGCGAGGTCTCCATCACCGCGGGCACCCCCGGCACCACCACCGTGAGCGACTTCACAACCGGCCACATCACCGGAGCCTGGGAAACCGCACCCTACGACGTCGAAATGACCAGCCACGGAGGCCGCGTCCTCGTCAACGAGGCCAGCCTGTGGCCCAGCGGCCAGTTCGCCACCACCAACCTCGTCGTCACCCAATCCTTTCTCGCCCACCACTCACCCGCCGTCCTCGCCTTGCTCCACGGCCAGATCCAGGCCAACGACTACCTCCACCAGAACCCCATCACCGTCCAGCCCGCCATCAACAGCGCACTCACCCACCTGACCGGTGCCAGCCTGCCACCCCCCGTCCTCGCCGCCTCCCTCACCCAGATCACCTATACCAACGACCCCATAGCCACATCCCTCACCACCGACGTCCAGCACGCCGCCACAGCCGGCCTCCCCCACCCCGCTACCAACCTCACCAGCCTCTACGACCTCACCCCCCTCAACCTGCTCCTCCGTGCCGCCGGTGACCCCGCGCTCATGACCCGGATAACGCGCCTGACGGGATCCGGCGCCCAGGTGCGGACCACCCAGCACCTGCCACCGGTGCTGCTGATCTGCGATCAGCAAGCCGCGCTCATCCTCCGCCAGCGCACTGACCCCGGCCAAGGCGGGCTGTGTGTCCGCGATCCGGCAATGGTCGCCAGCCTTGGGGCCATGTTCGCCACCGCCTGGGATGCGGCCACACCGCTCAGCGCCCTCCCCGGGGCCAGGGACGCGGAGGCCACCGAACTGACGGCCGGTGAAAGGGCCCTGCTCAGGCTGCTCGCCGCCGGCCTCACCGATGAGTCCGCGGCCCGCCAGCTGGGAATCTCGGCCCGCACCGTTCGCCGGCAGATGGCCGCCCTGATGATCAAGCTCGGGGCTGCCAGCCGGTTTCAGGCCGGGCACAAAGCAGCCGAGCGAGGCTGGCTCTCCGACACCGGACCGGACGTTTAGGGCGTACTCATGAGCACACGGCAGGCCAGGTACCACGCACTCGGGGCCTTCGCCAGCCTGTGGCTGGTCACTTCCGGCGTAACCGGTATGTTCCTGGCCGGAACCAGCCCAACGCCGCCACCGGTCAACCCCTGTGATGTCCGCATGACCGTCACCCCCAGCCCGTCCAGCACACCAGCGGTCACCCCGGTGACCGCGTCCCCCACACCCGACCCCAGTGTCTCGCCCGTCACCGCCAGCCCGAGCCCGTCCTCCTCCTCTGCGCTGGGGCGCATGTGCGTGCGGGTACAGCCACTGTCCGGTTCCCCGGTGCCGCCTGGCCGTAACGCCCGTTACGCGATCTGGGTCTGGTTCGCCGGGACCAGCACTGGCGACGCCATCATCGGTGTCACCGCCACGCCCGGCAGGCTCTCTCCCGTGTTCACCGTCTGCCCGTGGCCGGGCACCGCCACCTGCCCGGTCGCCGCCTCCAGCCAGCCGGCCGAGCTTGTGGCACAGGTCACCGCGCCCCAGCGGCACGCTGGGACCCGCCTCATGCTCATCGCGACAGCTATCTCTCCCCAGGCGGCCGCACCGGCCGCAGCGTGGGGCAGCGTCGCCATCAGGGGACTGCCCAAACCAGCTCCCACCCCAGCCGCAAGCAGGCCAGCCCCGGCCGGGGCGGGGGTGACGGTACCACCGCCCACCTTGCCGCCAGCTGCCTTGCCGCCGGCCACCCCGCCTGCGGCAGCACCTCCGTCCGCGTCACTGCCAGCCCTGCCCGGCCCCGTTGCTGGCCCGGGTACCACCTTCCCGGGAGTCACCGCCCAGCCAGCCCGCCAGCTGCAGGCCACCGATGCGTCAGCGCAGTTCCCGCTCAGCACGCGCGCGATCGGCGGCCAGCTCGCCGGCCTGGCGGTGCTTTTCGCCGGCACGACCATCGCCATAGCACGCCTGTCACTGCGCAGAAAGCGACCGCGACCGGGCAAGGATGCCAGCGTGACCTGAAGGCACAGGGACCGGCTGCCCCTGCCCACGCGGCGGCCGGTCCGTAGTCTTCCTTCGTGGCAGATGACCCGAACGCGAAGAACCAGCCTCACGTGAGCAGCCCCGGCACGGCGCTGCTGACCGATCACTACGAGCTGACCATGCTGTCCGCAGCGCTGCGCAGCGGCGCCGCCGGGCGCCGCTGCGTCTTCGAGGTCTTCGCCCGGCATCTGCCGCACGGCCGCCGGTACGGGGTGGTGGCGGGTACCGGCCGCCTGCTCGACGCGCTGGAGCGGTTCCGNNCCGATCCTGGTGGTGGAGGCGCCGTTCGCCGAGGCGGTGGTGCTGGAGACGCTGGTGCTGTCCATCCTCAACCACGACTGTGCGATCGCCTCGGCCGCCTCCCGGATGGTGACCGCGGCGGAGGGGCGGCCGCTGATCGAGATGGGCTCGCGCCGCACCCACGAACTGGCTGCCGTCGCCAGCGCACGCGCCGCCTACATCGCCGGCTTCGGCGCCACCTCGAACCTGCGGGCCGGCCGTGAGTTCGGTGTGCCCACCCGTGGTACCAGCGCTCATGCGTTCACGCTGGTGCACGACAGCGAGCGGGACGCGTTCGCCAGCCAGCTCGCCGCGCTGGGCAAGGGCACCACCTTGCTGGTGGACACCTTCGACGTGGCCCGGGCGGTGCGCACCGCGGTCGAGCTGGCCGGGCCGGACCTGGGCGCGGTCCGCATCGACAGCGGCGACCTGCCGGTGGTGGCCCGGCAGGTGCGGGCACTGCTCGATGAACTCGGTGCGCACCAGACCCAGATCGTGCTCACCGGGGATCTGGATGAGCATTCGATCGCGGCGCTGGCCGCGGCACCGGTCAACGGGTACGGGGTGGGAACCGCGCTGGTCACCGGCTCCGGAGCGCCCACCGCCGCGCTGGTATACAAGCTGGTGGCCAGGGCGGCCGGCCCCGGCCCGGCAGCCAGGCTGCGGCCGGTGGCCAAGCAGTCGGTGGGTAAGCCGAGCCGGGGCGGCCGCAAGTGGGCGGTGCGCCAGCGGGACGAGGCCGGCACGGCAGTGGCCGAGGTGGTCAGCGTCGAGCCGCCCGGGCCGGCCAGCCCCTCCGGTTCCGGCCGGGAGCTGCTGCACCCGCTGGTCAGGGGCGGTGAGATTGCCGGCAGGGAGCCACTGGAGCAGGCGCGGCAACTGCACAGGGCCGCACTCGCCGAGCTTCCCGCCCACGCACTCCAGCTCTCCCGCGGCTACCCCGCCATCCCCACCGTGATGGACCCCGACGGCGACTGACTGTGGATATACATCGGTGCGTTGCTTCGCGTTACCCGTTCATGTCATCGGCCTGTGCGCCGCATCATGCGTCTTGTGACGTGCTGGCCGGGCGGAACGCGCGCCGGTAGGTGTGCGGGGTCGTGTGCCGCCAGGTGCGGAAATGGTGCCGCAGGGCGGTCGCGTTACCGAACCCGGTCCTGCCCGCGATGGCGTCGACGGTCTCGTCGGTCTCCTCCAGCAGCTGCTGGGCCAGCAGGATGCGCTGGCCGGTGAGCCAGCGCTGCGGTGTGGTCCCGGTCTCCTGGACGAACCGGCGCGCGAAGGTCCGCGGCGACATGTGCGCCCGCGCGGCCAGGTCAGCGACGGTGACCGGCCGGTCGAGGTTCCTCTCCATCCAGCTCATGGCCTCGGTCAGCGAGTCACAGGATTCGGCCGGCAATGGCCGGTCGATGTACTGGGCCTGCCCGCCGTCGCGGTGCGGCGGCACCACCATCCGCCGGGCGATGGCATTGGCCACCCGGCTCCCCTGCTCCTTGCGCACCAGGTACAGGCAGGCGTCGATGCCGGCGGCTGTTCCCGCACTGGTGATCACCTGGCCCGCGTCAACGTAGAGCACGGAGGGATCGACCTTGGCGGCCGGGAACTGGCGGGCAAGGTCCGCCGCGTTCCGCCAGTGCGTGGTGCACCGGCGGCCGTCGAGCAGCCCGGCCGCCCCGAGAATGAACGCCCCGTTGCAGACGGAGAGCACCCGGGCGCCGCGGGCGATGGTGTCCCGCAGTGCCGCCAGCAGCGGCTCCGGGAAATCCCCGCGTTCCAGCGAGTGATCCTTGGACGACACGGCCGACACCGCCACCAGATCCGCCGCCGCCAGGCGCTCCAGGCCGAACGGGGTGTCCAGGGTGATGCCGACCGGGGACCGCAGCGGCCCCGGCTCGCCGGCGACCACCGCGAAGTCGTAAGCGGGCAGGCCCTCGTCGGTCCGGTCAACGCCGAAGACCTCGCACACCAGGCCGAACTCGAACGGCTCGAAGTCGTTGAGGATGACGACCGCCACGTTGCTGAGCATGAGCACCATCATGCGCCGCAGTTGGCAGGATGTCATGCTCATGTGTCATTACTGCCACTTACCGGGGCCGCCGTCCGCGCGCCAAGCTGGCGGTATGACACCCACCAATCGCAGGTCATCTGGCGTGTGGCGGGCGGCATGCAGGGCCGCGCGCCGGCTGCGCGACATCGTCGCCGAATGCAACCACGCCCAGCGCAGGCTCACCCAGTTGCGCCTGGACCCCGACCGCTACGCCCTCAACGGCGACACGGCGCCAGCCAGTTACGGCGAGTTCCTCTTCCGCAGTTCCGGCCCCGCCTGGCGGGAGCCCGCCGCCGGCCAGCGGGCCACCGGGGCACAGGTTCGTCCGGTGGCCTCCAGGGGTGCATCCCAGCGCGGTTAACGTTGCTGACACACTGCGCAGGCTGGGCGTCAGGGGGCGGGTCAGGGAACTGCCCGACCCCGCGCCCACGGCAGCCGCCGCTGCCGCGCAGCTGGGCTGCGAGGTAGGGGCGGCCTCGTTCGCCGGGCACTGACCGCCCGCCGCCGGCGCTTCCCCACCACCCGCCGACGGCACTCCCCCACCACCCGCTGAAGCCCGCCCCACCCGCTGGCCCGATGCCGTACCCTCGGGGTGTGCGCGCGCTGGTGATCGTGGACGTGCAGAACGATTTCTGCGAGGGTGGCTCGCTTGCCGTCGAAGGCGGGGCCGCGACGGCGGCGGCGATCAGCGGGTTCCTCACCGCCGAGGGCGCCAGCTACGCCCATGTTGTCGCCTCCCGCGACTATCACATCGATCCCGGCGGCCACTTCTCCGCCACCCCGGATTTCAGCCGCTCCTGGCCCCCGCACTGCGTGGCCGGCACCTCCGGCGCCCAGTTCCACCCGGACTTCGACACCAGCCGGGTGGAGACGGTGTTCAGCAAGGGCGCCTATGCGCCCGCCTACAGCGGCTTCGAGGGCNNCCGGGCCAGCCGCGGTAGCCCCGGCGCCAGGCGTTGCGCTAATCGTTTTCTGGCAGCGACTCGTAGATCCGCTTGCAGTCCGGGCAGACCGGGAAGCGCTTGGGGTCCCGGCTCGGGACCCAGACTTTGCCGCAGAGGGCCATCACCGGCGTGCCGTTCACCGCGGCGTCCACGATCTTGTCCTTCAGGACATAGTGGGCAAAACGCTCGTGGTCGCCGTCACCGGTGGACAGGTCGGGCCTGATGTCGGTGTCTTCACGGGTGCCCTGCTGGGGAAGGACCTCGGTGCTCACGAGGGACAAGTCTACCCGTTCTCAGTTGAGCGCCGGGTCGTCGGGATAGGTAGCCACCAGCGCCAGGGTGCCCCCCGCCCGGCGCAGCACCGCCTGCCAGAGCCGCTCCGGCTCGGCCGCGAAAGCGTCCGCCGGCTCGGCCGGGAGCACGTACCAGGCGCCTTCGTCGATCTCGGCCTGCAACTGGCCCGGGCCCCAGCCCGCATAGCCCGCGAACACCCGCAGCGAGGCGATGCCGCCAGCCAGCAGTTGCGGCGGGGCATCGAGGTCGACCAGCCCGATCCGGGACTTCGGCGCGGCCCCGCCCAGGGCCCGCCAGCCCAGCGGCTCATCCTCGCCGGGCACGATGGCCAGCGCCAGCGCGCTGTTCGGCGAGACCGGGCCGCCCTGGAACACCACCGAGGGGCCGGTGACCAGGTCGGTCCACGATTCGAGTACCTGGCCGACCTCGATCTCGGTCGGCCGGTTCAGCACCACCCCAAGCGTGCCCTCCTCCGGTTCGTCCTCCACCACCAGGACCACCGAGCGCCGGAAGTTGGGATCGCCCAGCAGCGGGGTGGCTACCAGCAGCCGCCCCGCCAGGATCTCCTCCATGAACCCATTGTTGCCGACGCGGGCCCCGGCGTCCCGGGCTAGGACCGGGAGGGCCGTCCACCTGCCGCGTCCCGGACCGCCGCGGCGACCGCTGACGCCACGTCGGGGTGGAAGACCGAGGGGATGATGTAGTGCGGTCCGAGTTCGCCTGCCGAGACCACGCCGGCCAGGGCGCGGGCCGCGGCCACCAGCATGTCGTCGGTGACCGTCCGGCTCTGCGCGTCGAGCAGGCCGCGGAATACCCCGGGGAACGCCAGGACGTTGTTGATCTGGTTCGGGTAGTCGCTGCGCCCGGTCGCGACCACCGCGGCGTGCTCACTGGCCGCGTCCGGGTCGACCTCGGGGTCGGGATTGGCGAGCGCGAACACGATCGCGTCGGTTGCCATGGCCGCGACGTCGCCGCCGGTGAGGATATTCGGCGCGGACACCCCGATGAACACGTCCGCACCGCGCACCGTGCCCGCCAGGTCCCCGTCGTAGCCGTCGAGGTTGGTGTGCTCGGCCACCCAGCGCAGGCTGTCGGTCAGCCCGGCGCGTCCCTTATGGATCGCCCCCTTGTCGTCGCAGACCACCACGTCGGCCGCGCCCGAGGCAAGCAGCAGCTTGAGCACCGCCGTCCCGGCGGCGCCCGCGCCGGCCATCGCGATCCGCACCGCCCCCAGTTTCTTGCCGACCACGCGCAGGGCGTTGGTCAGGGCAGCGAGCACCACGATCGCGGTGCCGTGCTGATCATCGTGGAAGACGGGAATGTCCAGCAGGTCGCGCAGCCGGCGCTCCACCTCGAAGCAGCGCGGTGCGCTGATGTCCTCCAGGTTGATGCCCCCGAAGGCGGGCGCGATGATCTGCACCGTCCGGACGATCTCGTCGGTGTCCTGGGTGTCCAGGCAGACCGGCCAGGCGTCGATCCCGGCGAAGCGCTTGAACAGGGCGGCCTTGCCCTCCATCACCGGCAGCGCGGCGTAGGGCCCGATGTTGCCCAGGCCGAGCACGGCGCTGCCATCGGTGACCACGGCCACGCTGTTGCGCTTGACGGTCAGCCTGCGCACGTCATCGGGATTGGCCGCGATGGCGAGCGAGACCCGCGCCACCCCGGGGGTGTACGCCATCGACAGGTCGTCCCGGTTGCGCAGCGGCACCTTGGCCGCTGTCTCGATCTTGCCGCCGAGGTGCAGCAGGAAGGTCCGGTCACTGACCTTGCTGAGCATGACCCCGTCGATGGCGGACAGCGCCGCGACGATCTCGTCCGCGTGCTCGGTGTCACGCGCCGCGCAGGTGACGTCGACCCGGAGCCGCTCATGACCATGCGGGGTGACGTCCAGGGCGGTGACCGCCCCGCCCGCGTGCTCGACAGCGTGAGTCAGTTCGCTGACCGCCCGGCCCCGCGAGGGAACCTCCAGCCGGACAGTTATCGAATACGACACGCTCGGCGATACCGCCACGATCTCCTCCGCCCTCGAGCCTAGGTATGCAGGAACAATGGTGCCACCACCAGGCGTGTGACCGGACCGGCGGTCGCGGTCAGCCATGCGGTCCGTCCGGCGGCAGCGGCGCGCGATGCCGCCGCGGCCCGGTTCTGGCTGCGCGCCGGCCCGCGCCCGGGTCAGCCGGCACGTACTCTGCAAGGGTGCATGGGAGGAGCATGACTGGCAGTCACCCCGAGGTAGCGCCGGCCAACACGCCACTCACGCCGGCCGCGCCGGAGGAGGCGATCGACGTGGCCAGGCTGCGGGTTGCGATCGCCCGGGTGTCGCGCCGGCTGCGCCGGCACGAGCTGGCCGGGCTGACGCCCACCCAGCTGTCGGCACTGGCCACGGTGGAGCGGGCCGGCCCGCTGCGGCTCGGTGATCTCGCCGCTGCCGAGGGGATCGCGCCGTCCACGCTGACCAGGCTGGTCACCGCCCTGGAGGATCGCGGGCACGTGGAACGCTGCCCGGTACCAGCGGACGCACGTGCGAGCACGCTGGTGATCACGGCACAGGGCCGTGCCATGCTCGAGCGGATCCGGCAGGAGAGCACGAGCATGCTCGCTGACAGCTTGCGCACCCTGGGCAGCGAGCAGCTGGCCGCCCTCGCGGCGGCCCTGCCAGCGCTGGAACAGCTCGCCGACGCCGAACCACGCTCCCGCTGAGCGGCGGCCCGGAGCCCTCCGCGCGCCCTCCCGCGTCCTGCACCGCCCGCGAGCCGCGTGCCACGCAGCGGCTCAGAAGAGCAGGCTGGACAGGGTGGCCCGGGCCTTGGTGACCCGTGGGTCCTTGGGCGGGAAGATGTCGAACAGCCCGATCAGCTGAAGCCGGGCCCGGTTCCTGTCCTCGCCGGAAGTCCTGCGGATGACGCCGAGCAGACGGTTGAACGCCTCCTCGGCCCGGCCGGTGGACAGTTCGATGTCGGCTACCTGGCACTGGGCGTCGACGTCATCCGGGCTGGCGGCCGCCTGCCGGCGCGCCGCCGCCTCGTCATAGGAGTTCACCCGCCGGAAGAGGTTCACCTGGGCCAGTCCCATGGTGGCCACCGGGTGGCCGGGAGACCCTGCCAGCATGCCCTCGAAGGCCGCGGCCGCGCCGTCCAGATCGCCGCGCTCCATCGCCTGCTGGGCCTCGATCAGCCCCGGATCGTGGTAACCCCCGCCCGCGCCGGGCTGGCCCTGCGGGCCGGCTTCGGCTTCCGCCGCGCCAGCCTCCCCCGGCTCACCTTCGCCACCGGCGCCCGGCATCCCCATCTGCTTTGCCGCCTGCATGACCTGGCTGAGCCACTGGCGCACCTGGGCCTCGGGCAGGGCGCCGAGAAACCCCGGGACCAGCTGCCCGGCGAGGACCGCCACCACCATCGGGATGCTCTGCACCTGCAGGGCGGCACTGAGCTGCGGGTTGGCGTCCACGTCCACCTTGGCGAGCACCCAGGCGCCGTTCGCCTCCGCGGCGAGCTTCTCCAGCACCGGCCCCAGCTGCTTGCACGGGCCGCACCATTCCGCCCACAGGTCCATGACCACCGGGACGGTTCGCGAGCGCTCCAGCACGTCCGTCTCGAAGGTGGCTTCATCAACGTCGAACACGTGGCCGTTGTGGGAGCCACCCGCCCCACCCGGCCCGCCCGCACGAGACGCCTGCTGACTGCGCTGGGCGGCTGCCTGCCGCGCAGCTAGGTCAACGGCGCCGTAGAGCGAGAAATCCCGCGGCTGCTGCATAACTCCATCCTGCCGTATGCGAGCCATGACTCGGCCGCACAGCCGGGCTTAGCACCAGCCGACCACGCCTGTGCCCGCACCGCCCGCACCCGTCACCGGCGCCGGTAGCACATAGAGTGCTACCATAGTCCGGTGCGTAACACAACCGGCAGCCAGCGTGGTTCGCCCGCGTCGCCCACTGCGCTGCCCGCCATTCACCGCATCGGCATCCGTGAACTTCGCCAGCATGCGAGCGTCTACGTGGACCTGGCAGAGAAGGGCGTCATCGTGGATATCACGAACCGCGGCCGCCTGGTCGCCCGGCTGGTGCCAGCCGAGGAGCCGGAGAGCCCGATCGAGCGGCTGATTGCAGCCGGCGTCATTCTGCCGGCCGAAGAGCCGGGCAATCTCCTCGGCATCGAGCCCGCACCGCCGGTCCCGGCCGGCCAGCCGACCGCGAGCGAGATCCTGCTCCAGATGCGCGAGGAGGAACGGTATTGATCTACCTCGACTCCTCGGCCCTGGTGAAGCTCGTTCTCACCGAAGCCGAGACGCCGGCTCTGGTCGGCTGGCTCACTGCACGGGCGGACCTGCCAATGGTGTCCAGCATCATTCACCGCACAGAGGTGCCGCGCGCGGTCTGGAGAGCTGACCCCAGCGCCCTGGCGCGAAGTTACCGCCAGGTCAGGGGCGTTGAGAGGGTCGCCTTGAGCCCGGATGTGCTGGATACGGCCGCCGCTCTGCCGCCGCTGTCCCTGCGTTCCCTCGACGCGATCCATCTTGCCTCAGCCCTGTCCGTCCGGCGCGATCTCGAAGCGTTCGTCGCCTATGACAACCGGCTGCTCGCAGCGGCCGGGCAGGCCGGACTGCCGACCGCGAGTCCCCGCTGACGCCGCCGGCCGCCGGCAGAAGCGACCGTGACCAGCCGTACCCGGCCGCCGGCCCTCAGAAGGCGGGGGTCTCGAAGTAAGTCCCCCATTCGTCCCGCAGCGCACCGCAGATCTCACCGAGGGTCGCCTCCGCCTCGGCGGCCTCCAGCATCGGCGGGATCATGTTCTCGCCTGACCTCGCCGCGGCGAGCATCGCCGCCAGCGCCGCGTCCACGGCGGCCTGGTCCCGTGTGCTGCGGCGCCGCGCCAGCTCTGCCACCTGGTCCCGTTCCACCTGGTGGCTGATGCGCAGGATCTCCACCGGCTGGCCGGCCGTCCCCAGGTGGCAGTTCACGCCGACTACTTTCTTGTCGCCCTTCTCCAGCTTCTGGTGGTAGGCGAAGGACGCCTCGGCGATCTCGGAGGAGAACCAGCCGTCCTCGATGCCGCGCAGGATCCCGCCGGTCATCGACCCGTCCGGGCTCATCGCGGCGATCCGGGCGAAGATCCCCTCCGCCTCGGCNNNNCACGTTGTTGTCGGGTTGCTGCGCCGTGAGTGACACCCCGGCGGTCTGGGTGTGGAAGCGCAGCCACTGGGCGCGGGCGGTCTTCGCGCCGTAGGTGTCGCGCAGCCAGCGGGCCCAGACCCGGCGGGCGGCCCGGAACTTGGCGATCTCCTCGAAGAAGTCGATGTGGGCGTCGAAGAAGAACGACAGGCCCGGGGCGAAGGTGTCCACGTCCAGGCCACGCGAGAGGCCGAGTTCCACGTACCCGAACCCGTCCGCGAGCGTGAACGCCAGTTCCTGGGCGGCCGTGGAGCCGGCTTCCCTGATGTGGTAGCCGGAGACCGACAGTGGCTTGTAGGCGGGGATCTCGCGCGCGCAGTACTCCATCAGGTCGCCGATCAGCCGCAGGTGCGGCTGTGGCGGGAAGAGCCATTCCTTCTGTGCGATGTACTCCTTGAAGATGTCGGTCTGCAAGGTGCCGTCGAGCCCGGCGATATCGGCGCCCTGACGCCGCGCGGCGGCCAGGTACATGCAGAACACCGGGACCGCGGGCCCGCTGATCGTCATCGAGGTCGTCACCTCGGCGAGCGGGATGCCGGCGAACAGCACGTCCATGTCCGCTGCCGAATCGATCGCCACCCCACAGTGGCCGACTTCGCCCACCGCCCGCGGGTCGTCGGAATCCCTGCCCATGAGCGTGGGCATATCGAAGGCAACCGAGAGCCCAGTGCCGCCCGCGTTCAGCAGCATCTTGTAGCGCTCGCTGGTCTGGGCCGCGTTCCCGAAGCCGGAGAACTGGCGGATCGTCCAGGCGCGGCCCCGGTACCCGGCCGGGTAGAGGCCGCGGGTGAACGGGTACTCGCCCGGCCAGCCGATCCGCTCGAATCCCGGCACCACGGCGCCCGGTGGCGGCCCATACACCGGATCGAGTTCGAGGCCGGACAGGGAGGTGAAGTCCGCGTCGCGGGTGCGTGCCTGGTCGTAGCGGCGCTGCCAGCGCTGCCTGCCGTCCTCGATCTGGTCAGCCATGCAGACCCCTCCTGCGGCCCGGCCCGGTAGGGCCAGAATAGTAGGACGTCCTACTAT
>DPMS01000267.1 GCA_003541285.1 Actinomycetota bacterium | reverse complement strand
GATGAACGCCGCCTGGCTGCGCGGAGCCCGCGACCTCCTCAACTGGGTACTCGGAGACAGGTCCGACTCCCCGCTATGCGGCCGGACCATACAACGTCCGGCCCTAAGCGAACTGGACTTCGAAGACGACGCTGCCGACGAAGTAGCCCGCCGAGGCCGCCCGGGCGGCATGATCACCGATCCTGGTGCTTACCCGCCGCCGCAATACGGCGAAGGCATCCAGGCAACCATCCGCTGGCTGCGCGGCGAAACTACGACGCCACCCGTCAGTAGCAGTGGCCGCAGCCCCTACGCGACAGATCATTAGATCCAACTGTGGGCTCGACCATGAAAGCGATCCACCGGTACCTCGCCGGGCAAGCTCGGACGTCAGCATCCGGATCTGCCGATGAGCGCATGTTGGTGCCGGGCTATTAGTAGGGGCTGGACACAGGCCGGTTCCAGCGATCAGACTGCCCGGCATGAGTTGGCCGGTGAGCGGGCAGGCCGAGGCCCTTCCCGGAGGGCCACGGTCGGAGCATGCGAGTGATTTCGAGGGGCGCAGACGTTAGCCATGGTTCACCGGCAAGGGATCAGGTGGTTTGTCGTCACACTGGACGAGGAAGCCATTCACCTGTCGGTTCGCCCACCATTGCGGCGGCGATGGAAGGCAACCATACCGTGGGCCTCCATCAGCCGAGTGTGCTTCAAGGCTGAAGACCCATCCACCTCGGACGGCATCTATATCTTCACGAGCCTTCGCCCGGAGAGCTGGGCCATCCCGGCCGAGGCCGTGGGCGGGTCACGGCTGTTCAAGGAACTCATCCGCAAGAAGCTCTTCGACGCGCAATTGGCGAGTACGGCCATGGGGGCGACGAGCGGGCTCTTCTGCTGGCCCCCTGACCGCTGACCGGGGTTACGGACCGCAGCCGGAGCACGGGAGCAAAGGCCAGGTCAACCGATGGATCAGCGCATATCTCTCGCAAGACGTCCTGCGACATACTCACCGATGCACACAACGCCGCTATCAGAGTTCGAGTTGGACGAGGTAACCAACGAATCGCTCGTCGCCGTGATCAGGAGTCCAGCCGTCCCCGGACTCGACGTCGGTCAGGACACCAGAACCTGGGACCGGATAGGAGGTGCGCGAATCGCTGTCGGGCCCGGGTGCATAGCGGCAGTGAACGGCGGCGATGCGGGTCACCGTTCCCCGAGTCGGCGCGGTGTCCTCGGGGACCCCGCCGTGATGCTCTTCCGCCGCATCCACGGTGTGCTGCGCACCGGTGCCCAGCATGGCCTCGAGCCGGTCCTGGTCGGCGTCGCCGAGAGTCCAGGCCACCTGCGAACCAAGGTGAAACGGCTCGCCACAGCACTGCATCTGCCAGATGTCGACCCAGACCGTCATGCCATGAGCCAGAGTCTGGCGGCAAGCAGACAACGGGTCGAATCATTTCCGCATCTGCCGCCCTCCGTGCGCGGGGTCAAGGCTGACGGGCGTGGCGGTGGACGTGCACCAGAACCTACCGTTCTGTCCATGACGTCCAAGATCAGCCACGGTGTTTCGGGAGCGATCCGCCGGTTCGCCGGCTGGGTCGCCGGGGGTTCCGTTGGCCATCCCATGCTCGAAGGCATCAACTACTGGGACGAGCTCAGGGATTCTCCGAGCCAGATGGAGATATGCTTCGCGATCTTTGTCAACGTCCTCGAGCTTGACGATTCGGGTCAGCCGATCAACGAGAAGTACGCGGAGAAACGTGCTGCGACTTGGATCTACCAATACTGCACAGGCAAGCTGCCACCCGGCCAGCCCGAACTGGAGCCGTGGGAGGTGGAGCTGTACTGATGAGGGCCTGATTGAGCAGGCGCCGCGCTACTGGCGTCCGCACATGCCGCGTTCCGCTTGTCCGAGTCTGTCTCCTCCGCTGGCGGTGGCGGGCCAGGCAGGTAGGCGTGTCCTTGACAGCGACGCGTGGTTAGGCTGGCCGCCATGCCAGGAGAAGATCTGCCAGTTGCCGAGTTCGCCTTTCCGGGGCCGCTCCGCGACCAGCTCGTCGCTGCGATCCTCAGTGGCGGCAAGACCACGACGACCGGGCTGCTGGCAGATTACGAGCGTGAAGGCGAGCCCCTGCCCCGCCCGGGCTTGCGGCAAGCTGTGGTTGATTCCGCCGGTCACCGGGTGGCGGTGATCGAGACGACCGCGGTGCGGGTGATCCGCCTCGGCGACGTCGATCTCGCTCATGCACTGGGCGAAGGTGAAGGATACGGCTCGGCCGCTGAATGGGGCCGGGCATGAGCGGTTCTGGCACTCGGCTGAAATGCGCGGCGCGCTGGATGATCCAGAATTCACTGTCAACGACGACACGCTCGTAGTGGCCCAGACGTTCCGGCTACTGGAGCGCTGATTCAGCGGTCTCCCCGAACTCATCTGCCTCTGCAAGCGCGCAACTTGCTGGAGTATCGGCTGGTTGCTACCAGATGCGAACGCGCACGACGATGACTCACATGGCAATGGTGTACCGCCGCCCGGTAGGCGTCATGCGGCAGAGCGTCAAGCCACAGCTGGCCAGCTGGGACCGGGCAGGGCATCCCAGCCAGGTGAAGCTGGCCCGCTTCCTGGCGCACGTGGACGCCATAGCCCGGCCGGTGCTGGCGACGGTGCGCGGCCGGGTTGCTGCCGAGCTGATCGTAGGGTTGCCCGATGGCGTCTCCTTGACTGATGGCGGCCATGACCTGGACAACTACCTGTTCCCCGTCGCCAAGCGGCTTGGCCCGGAGCGGGTGGCGGCCATCTTCGGCCGCAAGATCCACGGGCCGTCGTCACTAGCGGTGGGACCCGCCCAGCCGGACACAGCTGGGGCCACCCCGCAGTTCTCGACCCGGATGGCCGGGTCCTATGAGCGCAGGAAGTGGAAACAAGAGCTCCACGACCGGCTTGCGGTGCAGGCAGCCGCCATCGATCCGGGCCCGGCCGGGCTGGAAATCGCGCTGACGACCGGGCCGGGCCGCAACTGGGCCAGCCTCTGGAAGCCGCTGCTCGATGCCTTCGGCCCCGTGCTGGGCGAAGACCCCACCCGTCCGTTCCACCCGCACGATGACCGTATCGTCAGCCTCGGCCTCCATCACACCATCGACACCGGCATCGCCCACGACGTGATCATCGACGCCTGGTGGACCCGCATGTAGCCAAGCCCGCCGCCGCTCTTGCCGCGCATGCCATAACGAGGCCGGTCCTGCCGAAAGTAGTGCGTACCCTGGAGCATGAAAGTGCCGATCAACGCATAGGCTTGCATAATTGCTTGATCGCCTGGCTAATCTGTGCCAAGAAACGCCACTCATAGCCTCGGCTGGAAAGTAATCAGAATGGCCAGATCGCCCCTATCGGCGGCTACTGTAATGACTGAGAGAGCACGGTCCACGGCTCTGTGCAGATCATCCAGTTCCGGGCTGGCCGATGCGTCCCTTTGCGACGGCGATAAGGTCAGGGACCCAGCGATCACCATGGTCAGGCGCGGGCAAGCCGATCCGACACAAGCCGGTTGAGGCTCACATGCTGTTCGGCAGCTTCGCGGACAAGACGGCGGTGAACCTCTGCCGGAACACGTACCACAAACCGGCCCGAATAGGTGCGTTCCGACAACGGCTCGGGGATCGGCTCACCGGATGCAGCCAGGTCGGCGAGCACGTCACGCACGACATCGGCGAGACCTGCGAGTGCTTCCACCGGGGTGGGCGCGAGCCAGGACAGTGACGGGAACTCCGCCACGGTGGCGACATGCTCACCATCCTCAACGGACCACGCGACTCGGTAGGTGTAGTGGGTTGCGTCAGGCATCGTCGTCACCCTCCTCGTTCTTCTCGCTTTCCAGCTTGGCGATTGCATCGAGCACCTGCCGCACTTGGTACGCCTTGGCGTTGCCGTCCTTGCCGCGCTGGATGTTCACGCGGGGATCGCCTTGCCACGGCGTCTTGTTAGACCTTGTGCGAAGTGCCATCCTGCCGGGGTTCACCGGAGTGGTCGGCGCAGACCTTGGCCAGGTCATCGAAACGGACGTTCTGCGGTGAACGTCGCATCTGCCCGACACGGGAGAGATCGCGTTCTGGGCGGCCGACACCGGCATTGACGGGCAGGCGCCGGTCGACCTCGATGAGCTGGACCTGGTCGTCATCGATCCGCTGCCGTCCTGGGTCTGGTACCAGGACATGGCCGACTTCGCCGACGCAATAACCGATGAGCGCGCCGGTCGCAGGCTGGCACGGGCGATCCAGGGCAAGGGAGCCTTCCGCCGGTTCAAAGACGAGCTCCACGATGAGTACCCGGACCTGGTGCCCGTGTGGTACGCCTTCCGGGACGCCCGGGCCAGGCGCCGGGCCGTGCAATGGCTCGCTGATAACTCACTCATTGATGACGGCTCCGCGGAGCGCTTTCTTGACAGTCACCCCGATCCCGCCCTGCCCTGAGCCCTGCTGGTGCCGTGACGGGCGTGCTGTCATGCCGGCGACAGGGCGATCCATCCAAGCCCGACGCTGTCGGCGTACTTGGGCTCGTCAGGCCCCGGCGAGGTTCGTTCAGCCTGCCGATGCCTCCCCGTCGCATTCGCCCGGTGGGGCAGGGCTGTTACAGAGCGTTGCCGACG
>DPMS01000280.1 GCA_003541285.1 Actinomycetota bacterium | reverse complement strand
CTAACGACACCCGGCACGTCGTCTATCGGCCCGCCGGAGTGACCGCGCAGCAACTGGAGGAGGGATACTGGCGCGCATACCGGGACTTCTACCAGTGGGGCTCGATCTGGCGCGGCGCGGCGACCCACGCCCAGCCACGCGACCGGCTGCGGCACCTCGCCTATGCGGTTGGCTGGAAGAAGCTGGAGCCTGCCTGGGACCTGCTGATCCGGGGACGCCGCGTGACCTACGCCCTGCCCCTGCTCGAACAGGTCCTCGCCGCCTTCGGCGGGCGCCGCCCACTGCCCACCGGAGATCGGCGCGCCGGCCCGCCGCCTGTGCCCGGTGACGCCNNGCTGGGGCCTCGGCTGGCCCAGCATCGGGGTCTCAGCCCGAGCCCCAGAGGTGCCCCTTGGCCTGTCCGGCTGCCTGTCCGTCTCCTCTGCGGCGCCGCACCTGTTTGGCGATCGTCTTGACGACTTCGCCGGGGAGGTGCGGGTGCTGCTCGCGAACCGTCCGCCGAGCGCATTTTCTGGGACTGGCCGGACGACACCGAGGTGGTAATAGCCCGCAAGCCTGACTGAACAGAACCGGGCAATCTGAGCGTGGCCGACAGCGGAACTGCGACACTCGGCATCGGCACAAAATCGATCTGTCGCTGCGGACGGCCCGGCGCACAGCCGTTGCCCTCACGGCCCGTAGCCAGCGCGGTCCGCCCGCTTCTGCCGCCGCCAGCCAGGCCCGGCCTACCCAGGCCCTGCCTACCCGGGTCCTGCCCAAGCCAGACCGGAGCGCCTGTCGCTGACAGCGCCGCCCACGCGCCCGGCGCTGCGCTGCGCGCCGCAAGCTGCGCCGGACCGCGCCCGTGGCGCCAGTACTCGTACCTGGGCACCGAGCTGGCCGCGCCGGGCGCAAACCCGGCGCGGCGCGCTGCGCCACCAGTTCAGCCTGCCCGGCGGCACGCGCACCCTCACTGATGGCAGGCCGGCACGGTGACCAGGACACGGCTGGGGTGACCAGGACACGGCTGGGGTGACCAGTTGCGTGGGCGCCAAGAGTCACTTTGGAACCCACGCCGTCCGTAAAGCCGGCAAGGCTGCGCACCGTCAGCGGTGCAGGTGTCATGAAGCAGGGTGAGAAACCGTTCTTCCTGGTCACGACGCTGCAAGCCAGTCAGGGTTCCGGCCACGGCAGGCGATGCCAGCAGTCCTTCGTGGGCGGCCGCGGCGGATCCGAACTTGTGTGCGGCATCCCTGTGCAGCTGCGTTGCTGTATTTCGCTGCTGTATCCGCTTCATATACGGTGCTAACGTTTTCGAATTCTACTTCTTACCTGTGGAGCTAAGGAGATTCGAACTCCTGACCTCTTGCATGCCATCAGCAGGCAGCACGTCCACACACGTCTATCCCCGCAGGTCACCGTCCCGGAGTGTGTGTGCGAGTCCGGCCTGGTCCGCACCGGTTGCTGTACTCCCCCGCTGTACGCATCTCGGGCCCTCTTCGCTGGGTCGTCTGACCGTGCTGGAAGGCCCGGGGCAGATCAGATGTGCCCAGCCGTATCGTCGGCCAATCAAGGCTCTCGCCACGCTCGGATTCTACTTTTCTGCCGATGTGAGGAAATTCTCCACCGACGGCATTGCACTGCGGGCGGTATTGCCCGGAGAGCTTGGGCCTGCTGGCTGACTGTAATTACTGCTGACGTCGTTTGGTATTTCTGCGGCCGTCGCCAAAGTCCAGGCCCAGGTCAAGATAGCCAGTTAGCACAGCTGCTATCAGCAGGGCCGCGATGAAGGCAAGGACCCCGAGCACGAGCATCCCGGCAACCGCCGCTACCGGGACGGCCACAAATAATGTCACAGGCCGCGATATGAATGGCCGGGCCGTCAAGACGCTGCCAGCAGCGTAGATGAGTGCCCCTGCGGCGATAACGGCCAGCCCCTGCCGGGTGTGCACCTCACTGTGCCAGGCGAGCCGGATCGTCGCTGCGGTGAGGTGCCCGCCGATGTTCTGGTGGCGGACTTTGAGCAACACGTAGGCGGCCACGCCGCCTACCCCGACCGCCTGCAAGATCAGGCCGCTGGACACCCAGGATGCGCGAGAGCGAAGCGGCCCAGGCACTGGCCGGGCCCCGGCTGCGGACACGATTCCAGTGTGCCGCAGCCGCAACCTCGATTTCCACTTCGCCGCTGGGAGCGCGGATCAGTCGCATGCTGGTCAACGCACCGGTTTCTCAGGGCGGCTGTCGAGCCAGAGTGCCCAGGGCTCTATCGTGCCGATCCAGAGCAGTCCGGCCGCCGCCCAGGGATCTGCGGCAAGACGCACCCGTATTTCGTTCTCATCTGCGGCCTCGACGGCGTGCAGGGTCTGCTCGCCGCCGCCAACTGGGCCGCCGAGGACGATAAAGCCATCCTCAACGAGCCCGTCCATGAATGCCGCATGCCCGGCCCAGCCCTCCTGGTCCCGGATCTGACGCGAGGAGTCCCAGCCCGGGCCGTGGACCAGCCGCACCGCGAAATTGGCCATGCCCGCAGCGTACGGGCCACAACCGACACTCAGGGGCTACCCCTGCGTGGCTATCACGCCGGCCATCTGACCGTCCGGCCACGCCGCAGTGCGATCGCTCACGTGAGTCCGTTGCTGCCCTCTCTGAATCAGGCTTCCGCTGCGGCCTTGATCCCCTCCAGCGTCTGCCTCATTCCCGCACGCTGGGTCTTGGTGAACTCCGCCTGCCCACCCAGGTAGCCGTCGGTGAGCTCCAGCGACAGGTCAGAGATGCCGTCGGGCGTCTCGCGGCGCTGGGTGAGCCGCGTACCGCCCTCGTTCGTGGATTCGAGCTGGAAGGACCAGACCACCCAGTTCTCCTTGATCCGGAAGGCTATCTCCCGCCCGGCCTCGAAACGGACGATTTCCCCGTGCGTGGTCCACTCCAGGCCGCCGTGACTGTTGCGGTTGGTGAACTGCGCACCCAGCTCAACCCGGTCGTATCCCTCGCGGAGCCGGGTGGAGTCCACCTGCGGGCTCCACTGCGGGATCCGCCGTACGTCGCTCACGAGTTCCCAGACCCCCGCTGGCGCTGCGGAAATCTCAACGGTGTCCTCGAGCAATGGCTCGTAGTCGCCGCCCATCAGCAGACCTCCTGGTTATGCGGCCGTCCGGTCGCGCTTCCTGCTGAACGTAACTCTGCAGCATGGTTCACGTCCAGCCGGTCGCATAGAGTCTGGGTGTGGCTTCCGGCGGTGTTGTGGACGGACGGCGTGCCCGCGGCGATGCGACACGCCGGAAGGTCGCGCGCAAAGCCGCCGACATTGCGACCACCCATGGGCTGGACTCGATCACCGTCGGCTCACTGGCTGCCCAGACCGGGGTGAGCAAGAGTGGCATCCTCACCGTCTTCGNNAGAGCACTCATTGACGCATGGGTCGCGTACCTGAAGGCGAGCACCTTCCCTGGCGGATGCTTCGTCGCGGCCACCACCGTCGAATACGGCCGCCGTGACGGGCCGGTCGCTGATGCCGTGCGGAGGCTGAAGCGCCAGTGGCTGGACTTTCTTGCCGCCGAGCTGGCAATCGCGAACTCCGATGACCCCTTTGGCGATGCCTTCCGGATCGACGCCTTCCTCAACGCTGGCAACAACAACCGTGAACTGTTCACCGACGATGCGGAACTCGAGCGCGCCCGAGACCTGGCCCTGCAAGTGGTCGCCTGAACCGCGCGCTCATGCCGCCGACAGGGCGATCCGTCGGACTCCAAGACTGTCGATGCGCTCGCGGGCATCAGCCCTCGGCGAGCACCTGTTCAGTCTGTCGGCGCGTCGTCGTCGCAGCAGCCCGGCGGGCAGGGTCGTTACACAGCGTTGATGATGGTCTGGGAAGCAGCGCGCACACTCCCGCCGATCTGGTCGACCGACGACTGTCTCATACCAACGCGAGAGCTGCTCCGGATCTGGACGTTCTGGGTGCCATCTAAAAGGCGCTCGGACAGGAATTCCTCCCACGTCCCCTCGCCAACAGCGCGATCCAGGGCGAGGTTCGCCCCTTTCGGCGCCCGTACTCTGCGTTGATCCGGTGTCAACTCGCCGGGTGCTTTTCCAGTCGTCATTGTCAGAGGCGCGGCGTACAGTGCGGCGCATGGACTTGACCCAAAGTCAGCAAAACAAGATCGCTACGACCGAGCTGGCGTACTACCCTCGCGGGCCGCGAGGTTCCGACCAGAACATCATGCGCTCGGCTTTTGTGCTGGCCAGGCACAATGCGCTCGGGCGAAAGCCACAGATTGCGCGGAACGTGGACGCCTCGCACGACGTTGCTCTCCGGGCCGTCCGCAGAGGCAATCCGGACTTCGCGCCTGTCTGCGCAGAGCCGACGCTGACCACCGATGACATCGAGCGTTACCTGAGCCAGTACCTCGCAGCGCAGTCGGTGGCAGCGCTGGCTCCGGACTTCCCGCGCTGGCTCCGGAGGCTCGCAAAGCAAGGCGTGGGTGAGGTACCGCTTGTGCTGGGCAGCGAGAGTGCCCGGTGGATCGACCTGTTCGTATTGCAGGCATCGCCCGGGCGCGGCGGGAAGCAGGCGCACGCCATGCGCGACACCCTGCCGGTACTCCGGCCCTACAAGGGGCCGACCGGACAGCCGTCAAAATAGCCCACAGTCGACAGTTATTGCCACTGTCTAGGTTGCCTCGGGAACCCGGGTGAACCAGATGTCGGGCCGCCCCAGCCGACCGCTTCGACGAAGGCCTTCTCGGCGGTGGGAGCTTCGCCCACGTCCGACCCGAGCACCGCCCAGAATCTGGCCAGCGCGAGCGCGTCCGCGCGCCCGAGCCCTCGCGAGCCGCCGGTGACGAGCGCGACGCGGGTCGCGGCGCGCGGCGGATGCGGGAGCGCCTCGGCCACGAGCGGACCGATCGCGGCCACGTCGCACGACGTCGCGACGCGCGAGGGCTCGAGGCCGAGCGCGGCGATGAGCGGACGCTCGGCGTCGCCGACGACGACGACACGCGGGATGGCCGGTGCGAGCCGTGCCGCCGCCGCGCAGGACGACGGTTCGCGCAGATCGACGAGCGCGAGATCCGGCGCGTCGTCGACGACGTCGAGCTCGAGCGCCGCCGCCGCCGCGCGAACAGCCGCGCGAGTCTCGGGAGTGACAGGAACGCGGCCATCGTCTTCGAAATAGCCGATGTGGAATCGGCGCAACTCGGCCTCGCCGCGCCAGCGCATCGGCACCGGAGCGGCGTTCGAATCGCCCGGGTCGGGGCCGGCCAAAACTTCGAATAACAAAGTGAGATCGCTGATCGAGCGCGCCATCGGACCCACTACCCCAAGCGCGGCAAACGGGCCGGCCGAAGGCGGGAAATGGCCTGTGGCGGGAATGCGGCCGGGCGTGGGCTTGAGCCCGCATACGCCGCTGAAGTGAGCCGGAATTCGGATCGAGCCGCCGCCGTCGGTGCCGAG
>DPMS01000327.1 GCA_003541285.1 Actinomycetota bacterium | reverse complement strand
GGGCCAGGAGCATGTGCGGGGCTTCGGCGTCACCGACACCCGCCACCCGCTCCCGGTGGATGGGAACACGCTGTTCCGGATCGGTTCTACCAGCAAGACGTTCACCGGGACGGCCGCGATGCGGCTGGTGGACTCCGGCCAGCTGGATCTGGACAGCGAAGTCACCCGCTACCTGCCCGGATTCCGGGCCCCGGCGGGCGCCCAGAACGTGACTGTCCGCCAGTTGCTCAACCACTCCGCGGGCTGGCTGGGAGACTACTTCTACGACACCGGCCGTGGCTGGGATGCGCTGCCCAAATACGCGGCGAGAATGGCGGCCCTGCCGCAGCTGACCCCGGCCGGCTCGGTCTTTGCCTACAACAACGCGGCCATCACCCTGGCTGGCGAGGTGATCGGGCAGATCACCGGGACGACCTACGAATACGCCATGCGCGAGCTGCTGCTGCGCCCGCTGGGGCTCGGCCACACCTTCTACTTCTCCGACGAGATCATCGGCTGCGGCGTCGCCGCGCCACACGTGATCGTGAACGGCAGGGCCAAGGTCATGCCCGAGGTCTGGCAGTTGCCGCGCAGCATCAACCCGGCGGGTGGGCTCATGTCGAGCGCGGCTGACCAGCTCCGCTGGGCCCGGTTCCACCTGGGGGATGGCTGTGCCCCGGATGGGACGCGGGTGCTGCCGCGGGGCGCGCTGGAGGCGATGCGCAGCCACCCGGGCCCGGGCGGCACCCTCATCGTGGAGCTGACCGGTATGGGTGTCACCTGGATGCTCCGGCCGAGCGCGCAGGGGACACAGATCGTCCAGCACGGCGGGCACTGGACCGGGGAAGTATCGGGTTTGCTGCTGGTGCCCGAGCAGGGGTTCGCGATGACTGTGCTCACCAACTGTGAGTCGGGTTCCTCGCTGGTCAACGAACTGTTCGCGGACGATGTGGCGCTCGCGATGTTCACCGGGCTGACCAACCTGCCCGCCCGGCAGCGCTCGCTCAGCCCCGCAGATCTCGCGCCCTACCTGGGCCGCTACACGCGGCAGCAGGTCGGCTCTGCCGGGCGGCTGGTGGACGAGGCGCCGGGAACGATGACCGCGCATGGGGGCGGCCTGCTGCTGACCACCGGCGCGGGTGCCACGGCCAGCCGCGTCCTCCTCACCTTCTATGACAGTCCGTCCGGATCCGGCTACGTGCTGGTGAACAAGAGCGATGGCACTCCGCTGGGCACCCGCGCCGACTTCATCAGGGACCGGGCCGGGCAGGTCCGCTGGCTCCGGCTGGGCGGGCGGCTGCACGGGCACCAGATCTGACGCCGTCACCTGATCCCGCCGGGCAGCCGCGCAGGCGTGCAGGTTCTCTTCCGTGACCCCAGGGCCTGGCGGTGCCACCCGTGTGCTTACCCGTCCCGGGTGACCGGCAGCCTGGCTCCCCCGAAAAGATCTGTGGCTGATCGCGACTATCACGGGATCTTGGCCAGCAAGTAGCAGTCCGATAAGCCTCAGATTACCGTCGGGTCACAATTCGTGCCTTGCGGCAGGCTGCCTGTTCACAGCCGGTGTCACGGCTCCTAGTCTGATCCAGGTGCACCCTCGGCGGGTGTGTCCTCGTGCCGTGGGGCGGCTGGCCTCCGGTGGCGATCCGCGAAACGGACTTCGCGGACATGTATCAGGTGAAGGAGAGTGTCGATGCGGATACGTTCGCGGGGTCTTGCGGCAGGCGCGGGCCTCGCCGCCCTCGCGCTTCTCGCCGCCGCATGCGGCGGCGGTGGCACGACAGCGCCCAGTGCTTCCCCCAGCGCGGGAGCCGCCGGTTTCCAGGGACTGAACCCCGGCACCGGCGCGCCCAAGTCTGGCGGCACGCTGAACATGCTCGGCCTGGGCGACGTCGACTACTTTGACTACAACATCAGCTACTACACGATCGGCGGCCTGGCCCAGCGGATGTGGATCCGCGGGCTGTACGCGTACCCCGCCATTCCCGGCAAGACCACGTTGCCTTACCCTGACCTGGCCACGGCGGCGCCCGCGGTCAGCAATGGCGGCAAGACCTACTCGGTGACGATCCGCACCGGCGCGATGTGGGACTCCACGCCGCCGCGGCAGGTCACCGCGGCTGACGCGGTGATTGGCCTCAAGCGCTCCTGCAACCCGGTCCAGCCATTCGGCGGCCTGCCGGACTTCGAGACGCTGATCATGGGTTACCAGGACTTCTGCAACGGCTTCGCCAAGCTCGGCTCGAGCGCGACCCCGGCGGCCATGAAGAAGTACATCGACACCCACAACATCTCTGGCGTGACAGCTTCCGGCCAGACCATCAGCTACACGCTGGTCCACCCCGCGTCGTACTTCCCGACCATGCTGACGATGGACCCGTTCTACCCAGCCCCAGAGGAGAGCCTGAACTACGTTCCGGCGAGCGCGGCGTCCGCGCAGCACACGATCGCCGACGGGCCATACAAGGTGCAGAGCTACACGCCCGCCCGGTCGATCGTGTTCGTGCGCAACCCGGCCTGGAAGGCCAGCAGCGACCCGATCCGCAAGGCGTACGTCGACACGATCAATGTCTCTGAGACTGGCAACCAGACGACCATCCAGCAGCAATTGCAGACCAACACGGCAGCCGCGTCGATGGAGTTCGATTCGTTCCCGCCGGTGGGAGCGACGCCGGGCCTGGTGCAGCAGATGAAGTCCGGGCTGACCCACAACTTCAACCTGGGCCCGACATACTCGACCAACCCGTACTTCGTGTACAACGAGGTGTCGCCGAACAACAACAACGCACTGAGCAAGGTGGCTGTGCGGCAGGCACTGGACTACGGCATCAACCGTTCGCATTTGATCACCGACGCCGGTGGCCCGACGCTCAGCCCGCCACTGACCCACATCCTGCCCCCGGGCATCAACGGATCGCAGAATGTGCCGTCCGGGTACGACCCGTACCCGTACAACCCGAGCAAAGCCAAGCAGATGCTGGCCGCCGCCGGGTACAAGAACGGCCTGACCCTGACCTTGCTGTACCGGCCGACCAGCTCGATCCAGGCCAAGATGGCCCAGACCCTGCAGTCCGACCTGTCCACCATCGGCGTGAAGGTCAAGCTGCTCACCGCCACGCCGTCGGACTTCTACGTGAAGTACCTGTTCGCGCCGAGTGTCGCGAAGCGCGGCACCTGGGACATGGCATTGGCTGGCTGGGGCCCCGACTGGTATGGCGACGCGGCGGTGTCCTTCTTCGGCCCGCTGTTCTCCGGCCCGGCTTCCTACCCGCCGTCGGGCAGCAACTACGGGTTCTACAACGACCCCGCGGTGACCGCGCTCTTCCAGCAGGGCAACAGCGCGGGGTCGCTGTCCGACGCCGCTGCCATCTGGGGCAAGGCGGACCAGATGGTCATGAAGGACTCGCCGATCTATCCGATCACCGACCCGCAGCAGCCGCTCTACCACGCCAGCTATGTGCACAACGCCGTGTACATCCCGGCGATCCAGCAGTTCGACCCGACGAATGTCTGGCTGAGCCCCCCGGGCTGATAGCCAGCAGCTCATGATCACGCCAGGCGCCCCGCGGTGGCTACCGGGGGCGCCTGGCGTGGATTACAGTCCCAGCTAGGCCTGGGTTTCGGAAATTTCGGGTTTGATCTTGTGCAGGTACGGTACGCGGATTCCGGGAACCGCGGAGGGTGGGTAGCGTGGCGCTCCTCGAGGTCGAAGACCTTCACGTGTCGTTCAGGACCCCTGACGGCGTCGTGCAGGCGGTGCGCGGGGTGTCGTTCCAGGTGGACACCGGGCAAACCCTCGGCATAGTCGGGGAGTCCGGCTCGGGCAAGAGCGTGGCCACCCAGACCATCACGGGGCTCACCCGCGGGGCACGCATCAGCGGGCGGGCCATGTTCGAAGGCCGGGATCTGCTCGCGCTGGGCCGGGAGGAGATGCAGCAGGTCCGCGGCGCGCAGATCGGCATGATCTTCCAGGACCCGCTCTCCAGCCTGCATCCCTACTACCGGGTCGGCTGGCAGATCGTCGAGATGATCCGGCAGCATGACCGCGCGACCACGAAAGCGCAGGCGCACACCAAGGCGGTGGACCTGCTCAAGCTGGTGGGGATCCCGCAGGCCGACCGGCGGGGGGACGACTACCCGCACCAGTTTTCCGGCGGCATGCGGCAGCGGGCGATGATCGCGATGGCCATGGCCTTGAATCCCAAGCTGCTCATCGCGGACGAGCCCACCACCGCGCTCGACGT
>DPMS01000871.1 GCA_003541285.1 Actinomycetota bacterium | reverse complement strand
ATGATGTGAGGCCGAGGATGGTGAATGGCTGGTCCATGGACCGGCTGGCCCACCGGGTGGCTTCGGTGACATCGGTGCGCCCGGGCAGGCGCAGGGCGCAGATCGCCAGGTATAGCTGCCAGGATCCTCGGCCCCCGACCGGGTTCTGACTTGCGGCTTGTCTTCTTGGTACAGAGTGTCACGCAGCCAGTGAAGCGACTCAATTGTCCGCTGCTGGCGCACGTGCTAGGCGAGGTCTGCGACGCTGAGCTGCTCGGGGGCGGGGCTGGCGACGCCGAGCGCGGCGACCGCAGAGAGCAGGTTGCCGTGCAGGTCGGTGACCTACCGCTCGATCAGGATACCTGCCCGGCGTGCGGGAACGGCAGGTCCTCGGGCGCGGGCAGGACTTGGATGGTGCGGGTGGTGATCCGGCCGTGGCCGCGGTCGGTCGCCGTGTGCGCGACCGGCACCTCCCGCCAGGGCAGCGCGTCCAGCGCATCGAACAGGGCCTGGCGGTTCTCCTTGATCGGGAAGACGAACTCCCCGTCGGCCTGGTGAATGAACTCGGCGGCGGCCTGACCGTGTGCAGGGTATCGGCGCTGACCAGCGTGCCGTGCAGATCGATCTGGCCGAGCACAGCTAGGCCGTGGCCAGCCTCCCGCACCCGTCATGACGGCAGCGACTCCGGAGGACGAAGCCGGCTAGGTCGGTATGGCCGTTCGGATATGTCTTTTCAGGTGTCCGCGAGTGCCCAGCGGACGCTGCCGCGCCGGGCACGAATCTCTCCCGGCATCTCGAGCTTCACGATTCCCTGCTCTCTTTGAACAGCTTTGTACAGCGCCGCGCTCATGGTCGCGTGGGGAGTCTTCCCCAGAGGGGTTAGCAAGCCCGTGTCGATCGCGCGTTCGGTGATCTCCTTGGTGGTGAGCGGTCGCTGGGCAGCCTTCAAGACATGCACCGCGGCTTCGAGGTAGGTCATGGTCACCCGACTACTCATCCCGTGGAATCTGATCCGCCACCTGTGACCTTATCGCCAGGTACCCGATCGTGGCTGAGCTCTCTTCCCGGAAACCCCGAGGGCGGGGAGACGTCGCCCATCGGTTCTTGTGACGCAGCCGATCGATGTGGCCCGCTTCCGGCTGGCGGTCGCACGGATACGGAACGTTCTCAGGTCATGCCTTCAACTGGACGACATTCAAAAACCGGCGCTGAGCTCATGTGAAATTCAGCGGCAGTCGGCAGCAATAGAGAGGCTTAAGGCCGCCCCCGCCTCAATGGCGCCTACTGGCAACAGAACGAGCAAGATATTCTTATCCATTGTTTATCTCTGGACCGGCGCGGCCCAGAGATAAACAATGGAACCAGCGCCGCAATACGCGGCGCTGGCGGGACCGGGCGCGGTCCCACCAGACGGGGGGCTCTCGGCGTGGATCGAGGTAGTGGTCATGGCGAGCACAGTGAAGCGGCGCCGGACACGGCAGGCGGTGTCGCGGCCGAAGGTGGTGCAGTTCTCGCTGACTGAAGATGAGTTTGACAAGGTCAGCGCTTCGGCAGCCCAGTCAGGGATGGCACGGGGGGCGTTCGCGGCAGAGGCGACCCTGGCAGCGGCCCGTGGTGTATCGGCCAGGGCAGCGTCGCCGTTGCGGGAGGTACTGGTGGAGTTGATGTCGGCTGCCGGGCTGGTGCGGCGGGTTGGGACCAATCTGAATCAGGCGGTGGCCCGGCTGAATGCGACGGGACAGCGTGGTGATGACCTGCTCCCGGCGGCGCAGTTTTGCGTGCGGGTGATCCGCCGNNGGATTCGCTGATCCGGCGGAACTGGAGCCGGAACGCCGCCCCAGCGGGGCACCGGACCTGCGCCGCCTGGCCGGGCTGCTGGCCCAGCCACTGGCAGCCCTCGCCGGGCCCGGCTACGGCAAACCTGTCTGGCACTGCTCGGTACGCGCCGCCCCCGAGGACGGTGTCCTGACGGATGAGCAGTGGGCGCAGATCTCGGGCAGGATCATGCACCATACCGGGCTCGCCCCCGAGGACGACCTGGGGGTCCGGTGGGTCGCGGTCCGCCATGCCGCCGATCACATCCACATCGTCGCGACCCTGGCCCGCCAGGACGGCACCCGGCCCAAGGTCTGGAACGACTTCTACCGGGTCCGCGAGGCCTGCCAGGAAGCCGAACGCCGGTTCGGGCTGCGCCGCACCGCTCCGGCCGATCGCACCGCCGCACGGCGCGCCACCCGCGCCGAGACCGAGCAGGCGGCCCGCCGCGGCTGGGGCGAGCCGGCCCGGGTCACCTTGCGCCGCGAGGTGTGCACCGCAGCCGCCGGGGCGTCCACGGAGCAGGAGTTCTTCACCCGCCTCCGCCACGCCGGGGTACTGGTGCGCCTGCGCCACAGCGTCACCAGCCCGGGCGAGGTCACCGGGTACGCGGCCGGCCTCCCCCACCACACGGCCCAAGACGGCGGGGTGATCTGGTACGGCGGCGGCAAGCTCGCCCCCGACCTGACCCTGCCCAAACTACGTACCCGCTGGGCCAGCCCAGCCGGGCACGGCCCAGCCGACGAGACAGGCCTGTCACCCCCGGCAGCGCGCGCCGTGCTGCGGAACATGGTCACCCGGGCCGCGGAACACTCACCCGATGAGACCAGCTTCTTCGCCCGGCTGCGGGAGTCAGGGGTACTGGTGCGGTTGCGGTTCAGCGAGGCCGATCCAGGACAGGTCACCGGGTATGCCGTCTCGCTCCCCGGCCACACCGGGCCAGACGGAGCACCGCTGTGGTACGGCGGCGGGCGGCTCACCGCCGGGCTCACCCTGCCGCGTCTGCGCGTCCGCTGGAAAGAAAGACGGAGCAGGTCTGCGGAGCATCTCGGAGCGTTCCGGTTCACCGCCCCGGAACGCGACGCCATCTACGCCCACGCGGCCCGTCAGGCAGCCGCGGCGGCGGAGCACATCCGCCGCTGCGCCCACAGTGATCCGGCAGCAGCGGCCGACGCCGCCTGGGCGGCGGCCGACACACTTCATGTCGCGGCGCGGGCCCTGCGCAGCCCGACGCTGCGGTGCGCCGCCGACGCCTACGACCGCGCTGCCCGCACACCTCACGGGCGCCTCCCCCGCCGGTCCCGCGACGGCAACCAGCTCCGCCGCACCGCCCGGCTCATCGCACTGGCCGGCGACGTCACCGGCGACAGCACGCTCACCGCAATCGCGCTGGTCGCGAACCTGGTCGCCCTCGCCGTCGCCGTCGCCGAACTACGGCAGGCCCAGCAGCACGCCGCCCAGGCAGCCGCAGCTCGTTCGGCAGCGCAGCACCTGCGCGACACCATGACCCTGGCCCGATCCCAGGCGCCTCGCACGGCGAAGGGCGAGGCGCCGCGGCGAGGAGAGGCAGCGAGAGCGGCCGACATCGCGGGAACCGATTTCCCAGCATCACTGCGACTCGGGTTCCCCTTGGTCGCTGACCAGATCCGGGCGGGCCCGAATCCGTCTCCCAGCCGGGTGCCGGGGCCGTCCAAACGTGCTGGGCCGAGGCGGTGAGGCCAGTCCGGAGCTGATCTCAGCCCGCGGGCGCTGTGAGCCGACCTGGCGGGGTTTCAGTCCGCGCTGAGTTCTCCGGAGCGGATCCTGGCGGTGAACTCCCGCCATTGTGCACGAGTGAACACGAGAACCGGGCCGCTGCGGTCTTTGGAGTCGCGGACCGCTACCAACCCGGGCTGGTTGTCGGCTACCTCCACGCAGGCGCCGCCGTTGTTGGTGTAGCTGCTGGTCCGCCACACGGCACGGGAACGGTCAAGGTCTGGGGCATCCATCCCGCGCGCCTCCTTCGCTTCGACCTTGCTAGGTCATCTCGGCGGCCACCCGGGCGAGAAGGGTTCTGGACTCGTCCGGATCGAGTGCTTTGGCGATCAGATGGCTGAACATCGCCGTGTAACGCTCGACTTCGGGCCGCTGTTCCAGGTAGAGGCTACCTGCCTGGCTCTCCAGGTAGACAACGTCGGGGTCGGCGGGCACCGGGAAGTCCAAGATGATGAACGATTCGTTCATCGCCGCGTGCGCTCCGGCCCGGAACGGCAGCACTTGGACGTTCACGTGCGCCAGTTCGGCCATTTCGGCGATGTGCTGGAGCTGGGCTCGCATCGTGTCGGGTCCGCCCACCATCCGGCGGATGACTGCCTCGTTCAGTACCGCCCAGTACTCCGGTGGCTCGGCGCCGGTGAGCCGGTCCTGGCGGGCGAGGCGGACGGCGGCCTTACGCTCGATGGTCTCCTCATGTCCCGCGGTCGGCGCCGCGCGCATGAATGCCCGGTAGTAGTCGGCGGTCTGCAGCAGGCCGGGCACGAGTTCCGCGCTGTACTCGTGGATGACTGCCGCTTCGGCTTCCAGGCCGAGGTATACCTCGAACCATGCCGGAACGGCGTCGGTGTAGGAGCGCCACCAGCCCCGTTCGCGGGCCTGGCGGGCGAGGGTGAGCATGACCTCGCGCTGGTCGCCGTGCACGTCGTAGAGGTCCAGGAGGCGCCGCAGGTCGACTGGCCGGATGCGCCGGTCGCCTGTTTCCCACCGGCTGATCGTTGAGGCGTTCCAGTCGCCGCCAGACCGTTCGGACACCTGCTCGATGGTTAAGCCGTGTTCCTCGCGGATCTTGCGCAGTTCGTGACGCAGGCGGCGGCCCCGGACGGTGGGGCTGGGACGGGCAGGCATGGTTCTCCTTTGGCAATTTTCCAATGACATACTGTGCCTGGGATAGATCCGGTGGCATGCTAGGACGAGCATGACAGCCCACGCACTGATCTCACGTCCCGAACACGCAGACGGGTAGGCAAATCAGGTGAGCGAGTCTTCGCCGGGCCCCGGCACTGCATCCATATCTGGCTACCGCAGCCATGCCGCCGTCGTCCGGCAGCCATCTGTTAGCACCCTTGCGGCCACCTCCCCACCAGCATGGTCCAGGAGCTTCCGGGCGACCCCCGACCAGGTGCGGGAAGCACGTCAGTTTCTCGCCGGGATTCTGGGTGACAGCCCAATCGTCGGAGACGCCCTAGCGTGCCTGTCCG
>DPMS01000869.1 GCA_003541285.1 Actinomycetota bacterium | reverse complement strand
CCCATCCGCGCCGCGACCTCGGTCTGGGACAGCCCCGCCGACCTGCGCTGCTCGGTGAGTTCCCCGACCAGACGGCGGCGCTGCTCCGACATGCGCCGGATGGCCATCTCCCGGAACCCCGGCAGCAGCGGCAGGCCGCCCGGGCCGCCCGGGCCGCCCCGCTCGCCGGGCGCTGGCTGGCCCGCCCGGCCCGGATCCCCGCCCGCGCCACGATGCTCCATACATCAAACGGTATCTCACAAATGAGATACACGGGTTGCCTATCGCTGACAGCGGACAGGCACGTTTGGCATGAATGTGGCATTGACGCGCATAGACAGGCACCTCCATGCCGGCCCCGGGCGGGGCACGAGCGCCGCGCGCTACCTGGCCAGGCAGGAAGGCGGGAGGTGGAACCAGCGCAGCCGCTCGAAGTCGGCGGGCAGCCCGGTCGGGCCATCGCCGATCCTGTCCGCCCGGCTGGCCAGCACCTGGCGGCCGGCTTCCAGCTGCGCGGCGAGCGCCTCCTCCCCGGCACGCTCCCGGTGGTGCGGGTAGGTGAGGCCGCTGCCGTCGAACCGGACATCAGCCAGCCGCAACGCCGGCTCGCCCGGACCCTCCCGGTGCCGCCAGAGCCCGGTGCCGGGGTCGAACAGATAGTCGGGCAGCAGCCGGTGCCCGTACGTCGCGACCAGGTCGACCGCGTCGATCAGGTAGTCGCGGGTGGCGTCGGAGATGAAGTAGTTGAAGTTGACCCGGGTCCAGCCGGGCTTGATGCCCTCGCAGCCGAGGCTGATCTCGTCGCGGAACGCGTGCGAGTGGATCTCGTCGATGCCCAGCAGCCGGTGCCCGTACGGCCCGGCACATGAGCAGCCGCCCCGCGACTGGATGCCGAACAGGTCGTTGAGCACCGCGACCACGAAGTTGTGGTGCAGGTACAGCGGCCCCTTCGGGACCCGGAAGGAGATGATCGACAGCCGGGCGGATTCGTGGTTGCCGAGGATCTCGATGCTGGGATTGGCACTCCACCGCGCCAGCGCGTTCCGCCACAGCCGCTCCTCGCGGGCGGCGATCAGGCCGGTGCCGACCGCCTGCTTGAGGCCGAACACCAGGCCCGCCCGGATCGACTCCACGATGGCCGGGGTGCCGCCCTCTTCCCTGGCCACCGGGTCATCGAGGTAGCGGTGGCCGACCGGGTCCACGAACGCGACCGTGCCGCCGCCGGGCACCGTCGGCACCTTGTTACGGACCAGGTCACGCCGCACCACCAGCACCCCCGGAGTCTGCGGCCCGCCGATGAACTTGTGCGGGGACAGGAAGATCGCGTCCTTGTAGTCGCCGCGGCCAGGAGCGGTGGGTCCCATCCGGATCGGCGCGTACGGCCCGGCCGCCGCATAGTCCCAGAACGACAGTGCCCCGTGGGAGTGCAGCAGCGTGGCGATCGCGCTGGTGTCGGACAGGATCCCGGTCACGTTCGAGGCGGCCGAGAAACTGCCGATCAGCAGCGGCCGGCCAGCGTAACGGGCCAGTTCCGCCGCCAGGTGCGCGAGGTCGATGTGGCCATCGGCGTCCGCGCCGATCACGACGACGTCCGCGATCGATTCCCGCCACGGCAGTTCGTTGGAGTGATGCTCGTACGGGCCCACAAACACGACCGGCCGCTGCCCGGGCGGGATCGAATCGAGCAGGTGGTAGCGCTCCGCAAGGCCGTTCGGCAGCCGGATTTCCAGGATTCCCACCAGCTTGCTGATCGCGCTGGTGGCACCCGGGCCACAGAAGATGACGATGTCCTCATCGGTGCCGCCGACCGCGTCATGGATGATCGCGCGGGCGTCCTCGCGGAGCCGGCTGGTCTGCAGGCCGGTGCCCGAACTCTCGGTGTGAGTGTTGGCGTAGCGGGGCAGCACCTCGCCGACGATGAAATCCTCGATGAAGTCCAGTGACCGGCCGGACGCGGTGAAGTCGGCATAGGTGATGCTGCGCGGCCCGTAAGGCCCGTCCATCACCTCACCCTCGCCGATGATGCCGGCCCTGATGCGTTCCAGCATCGGCGAGGTCGGGGCAGGCCCCTCCTGCCCGGCGCGGTGAACCACCGGCCGGTCCTCCCGCCGCGCTCGCGCTCCTGCTCGTGCCACCGCAGTCTCCCTGGCTGGCCGTTGTCTTTCCTTGAGCATGTCCCCGCCGGGGCGGGCGGGGCGGGGCCGTTGGTCCTATCCGGCGGGGACCTAGGGCGTTTAATCCCCCAAGGGGTATTATGCATAACGGGTGCGGGGGGTGCCCCCCGCTCGCCGGTCACGGCGGCGGGACTGTGACGGCCCCCTCGCGGGCGGGCGGAGGTCGGGCGGGCGGAGGTGAGGCGATGGCGGCCACGGGAGCCTCTGCCGACCTGCTGACCGGGGTGACGTCGGTGCTCGCGGTGGTCGCACACCCCGACGACGAGTCATTCGGGCTCGGCGGGGTGATGGAGCGGCTCACCGGCCGGGGGTCGGCGGCCGCGGTGCTGTGCTTCACCCATGGCGAAGCGTCCTCGCTGCATGGCTGTGACGGCGACCTCGGCCAGGTGCGTCCCGCTGAGTTCGCGGCGGCTACCAGCGTCCTGGGTGTCGGCCATGCCGAGTTGCTCAGTTACCCCGACGGCACCCTCAGCGCGGTGCCGCCGGCCGAACTCGCGGCGCATGTGGTCCGGCTTGCCCGCCTGGTGCGTCCCAGCCACCTGCTCGCCTTCGACGTCAGCGGGGTCACCGGCCATCCCGATCACATCCACGCCACGGCCGCCGCGCTGGCCGCAGCGGGCGTGCTGGGTATCCCGGTGCTGCTATGGGCGCTGCCGGCCGCGGTCGCGGCCACGCTGAACGAGGAGTTCGGCACCTGCTTCGCCGGGCGGCAGCCCACCGACCTCACCGCACTGCCCGTCGACCGGGCGCGGCAGTGGGACGCGATCGCCTGCCACACCAGCCAGGCCACCGGCAATGCCGTGCTGCACCGGCGCCTGGAGCTGCTCGGCTCCACCGAGCACCTGCTGTTCGCACGCCAGGGTCAAGCTTCGTTCTGAATCTGGCCATCTTCCGTTCGCTGGAAGTCCACGAAGCGATAGCGTCTGAGTGTGGCTGGTGGCTCACCTATCCCGGTTCCCCGTACCTCCGGGGCTTACGGCTGGGACAAGACCCTGTTCCTGGATGTCAATCACTTCGCGCAGCACACCGGCTGGCTGCACGCGCCGATGCTCGCCTACGCCAACTACGGCGTCGCGCTGTTCGGCCTGCTGCTGGTGGCCGGCTGGTGGCTGGCCCGCCGACGGGGCGACGCGCGGGTGATGGCAGCGGCGCTGTGGGCGATGGCCGGCACGGCCATCGCGGTTCTCGTGGCGCAGCCGGTCAACCATGCGGTGGCCGAGGCCCGGCCCTGGCAGAGCCTGCCGCACATCCTCGTCCTGGCCGGCCACAGCACGGACTTCTCCTTCCCATCCGATCACGCCACCGTGGCCGGTGCCGTGACGGCCGGCCTGCTGCTGTACCACCGCCGCCTGGGCATCATCGCTGCCGTGGCGGGCGTGGTGATGTGTGCCGCCCGGGTCTACATCGGGGCGCACTACCCGCAGGACGTGGCGGCCGGCTTCGCGCTCGGCGCCGCCGTCGTGCTCATCGGGTGGATCATCGCGCGGATCCCGCTCACAAGCCTGGTCAGGCGGCTGACCGCCACCCCGTTGCGACCGCTGCTCACCGCCGGTGCGCGGCCGCTCCCGGCCGGCCCGGTCAACGGCCAGCCGGCTCCCAGTAGCCCGCGCTCACACGTGGCCGGCTGAGCCCGCCGCGGTACGGCGGGCAACACGCCGATCACCGCCCGGTCATGCGGACTGGGCCGTGGCGGCTGTGACGATGCGGCCGTCCTCGACCCGGAGCACCTGGTTCGCGTGGGCGGTGAGCTGGGGCTGGTGGGTGACCAGGACGACCGTCTTACCATTGGTGCTGCTCGCCCACCTGGGTGTCAAGGCCGCCGGGCAAGGCGCCGGCGAAGGCAGCCACCCCCGCGCGCTGCGCGGCGGCGCGGATCTGCGCATGCGTCGCCCCCGGCCGCCCGTAGGCGGACCGGCGAGTTCGACCTGCTGCTGCTCGACCTGGGCCTGCCGGGCCTGGACGGCTCCGGGGTACTGGCGGAGCTGCGGCGCAGGCAGGTCCGGCTGCCGGTCATCGTCCTCACCGCCCGCAACACCCCCGATGACATCGTCGCCTGCCTGGACGGCGGGGCGGACGACTACCTGAGCAAGCCGTTCCGGCTGCCAGAACTGCTGGCCAGGGTGCGGGCCCGGCTGCGGCCCGGCCCGGCCCGTGAGCAGTTCGTGCTGCGCAACGGGGACCTCAGCCTCGACCTGCGCACCCGCCAGGCCGAGGCGGCGGGCCAGGTCATCGACCTGTCCCCCCGGGAGTTCGCCCTGGCCGAGGTCTTCTTGCGCCATCCGGGCCAGGTGCTAAGCCGCGAGCAGTTGCTCAGCCACGTGTGGGGTTACGGCTATGACCCGTGCTCCAACGTGGTCGAGGTCTACATCCGGTACCTGCGCAACAAGATCGGGCATGGCCGGATCGCCACGATCCGTGGCGCCGGCTACCGGCTCGTCCGGGAACCCTCCGCTCCGCTGGCCGTCCCCGCCGGCTAGCTCCCAGCAATGAGCCCCGGGCTTGTGGCCGTCGCGCTCACCTGTCGCGGCTGGTGTCCGCGCTCTCCGGATGGGTGTCCTTGCTGCTGGTGTCGTGGTGCCCGGAGTCGCGCGTGTTCTCGCGCTGCCGCTCGAATCCCCGGCTGCTGTGCTCGATGTGGGCCATGGTGGTTACCTCCTGAGGGCGTCTTCGCTTACTTCTGACTTTCGCGAACCCGCGTGAGGTGACCGTGAGACCCCGATGAGAGGTGTCTCAGGAAGCTGCCGCCCGCTAGCCCCGGACTCCCGCCGGGATGCCGCGCTCGGCGGCGAGCAGCGCCTTCAGCGCCGCGATGCCGCCCTGCTTGACCTCCAGGTGGCGGTCGGCGAGCGCAAGCTGGGCACGGGCATCGCCCGCCAGGGCGGCCACGCATCGCTCCGGCTCGATGTTGGCGAGGGCAAGGATGGCACCCGCCGCCCCCATCGGCCCGGCCAGGGCGAGCACGGCCGACGATCCCGTATAGGTCGCGCCCGGGTAGTGCGCCAGTTCGTCCAGCAGCCGGTCCGGATCGCCGGTGGAGTCCTTGACCCCTGCCACCGGCAGCCCGGCCAGCGCCGCTACCGGAATGCCCGGCGCCGACACCTTCGGGAAGTGGTAGGCCAGCACCGGGTGACCAGCGGCGGCGTCCGCCACGGCCGCGTAGTACCCGGCCAGATCCGCGCTGCCGGGCGG
>DPMS01000505.1 GCA_003541285.1 Actinomycetota bacterium | reverse complement strand
CGGGTCTGCTACCACCCGTGCGAGAGCGTCTGCAACCGCGCCGAACTGGACAGCTCGGTGTCCATCCACTCGGTCGAGCGGTTCCTGGGCGATCTCGCGCTGGAGCGCGGCTGGCGTTTCGACGCCCCGCCGACCAGCACCGGCCGGCGGGTGCTGGTGGTCGGGGCGGGCCCGAGCGGCCTGTCCGCCGCCTACCATCTGGCCAGGCTCGGTCACCAGGTCGAGATCCGTGACACCAGTGCCGAACCCGGCGGGATGATGCGCTACGGCATCCCCGCCTACCGGCTCCCCCGCGACGTGCTGGACGGGGAGGTGAGCCGGATCCGCGCGCTCGGGGTGAGCATCACCTGCGGCCACCGGGTCGACGACCTGGCCGCCGAGCGACGCAAGGGCGGCTTCGACGCGGTGTTCGTCGCGGTCGGCGCGCACCTGTCCAAGCATGTGGACATCCCCGCCCGCGATGCCAGCCGGATCATTGACGCGGTGCCGTTCCTGCGCGATGTCGCCTCAGGCGCCCGGCCGGCGATCGGCCGCCGGGTCGCGGTGTATGGCGGCGGGAACACGGCGATGGATGCCGCCCGGGTGGCCCGGCGGCTCGGTGCGGACGACACCATGATCGTCTACCGCCGGAGCCGCGCGCAGATGCCCGCCCACGAGGAGGAAGCCCAGGAAGCCGAACGCGAGGGCGTGCGGATCAACTGGCTCCACACGATCAGCGCCTTCGACGGGCCGGACATGACCGTGGAGGTCATGGAACTCGACGGCGCCGGGCGCCCGCATCCGACCGGGCATCTGGAGAAACTCACGGCCGACACGCTTATCCTCGCGGTCGGGCAAGATGCCGACACCGCATTCCTGCGCCGGGTACCCGGCGTTGACCTCAAGCCGGACGGCACAGTCGTGGTGTCGCCGTCGATGATGACCGGCTGCCCGGGCGTGTTCGCGGGCGGGGACATGGTGCCCGCCGAGCGGACCGTGACCGTCGGGGTCGGGCATGGCAAGAAGGCGGCCCGGTTCATCGATGCCTACCTGCGCGGGGAGGAACTGCTGACCCCGCCCAAGCACGAGGTGGCGGCCTTCGACCTGCTCCACCCCTGGTACTTCACCGATGCGGACCGCCGCAGCCAGCCCGAGCGGGCACCGGCCGAGCGGGTGAGCGACTTTACCGAGGTGGTCGGCGGCCTCACCCCGGAGCAGGCGGTCTACGAGGCGAGCCGGTGCCTGTCCTGCGGCAACTGTTTCGAGTGCGACGGCTGCCTGGGCGCCTGCCCGGAGAACGCGGTGATCAAGCTGGGGCCCGGCCACCGCTACCGGTTCGACTATGACCGCTGCACCGGCTGCGGCACCTGCTACGAGCAGTGCCCGGTCCACGCGATCGAAATGGAGGCCGAACCGCGATGACGCGCACCACCATCGACGGCAACGAGGCCGCCGCATCCGTTGCCTACCGGCTCAACGAAGTCTGCTGCATCTACCCGATCACCCCGTCCTCGATGATGGCCGAACTGGCCGACGAGTGGGCCAGCCAGGGACACCCCAACATCTGGGGAACGGTGCCGTCGGTGGTGGAGATGCAAAGCGAGGGCGGGGCGGCGGGAGCGCTGCACGGCGCACTCCAGTCCGGCGCGCTGACCACTACCTTCACCGCCTCCCAGGGCCTGCTGCTGATGATCCCCAACATGTACAAGATCGCTGGGGAGCTGACGCCGGCCGTGCTGCACGTCGCCGCCCGGTCGCTGGCCGCGCAGGGCCTGTCCATCTTCGGCGACCAGTCCGATGTTATGGCGGTGCGCCAGACCGGCTTCGCGCTGCTGGCCTCCGCGTCTGTCCAGGAGGCGCACGACCTGGCGCTGGTGGCCCAGGCGGCGACCCTGGCCACCAGGATCCCGTTCGTGCATTTCTTCGACGGCTTCCGCACCTCACACGAACTGAACACGATCGACATGCTCTCCGACGACGACCTGCGGGCGCTGGTACCCGCCGAGGCCGTCCGCGCCCACCGGGACCGGGCGCTGTCGCCGGACCGGCCGTTCATCCGCGGCACCGCCCAGAACCCCGACGTCTACTTCCAGGCCAGGGAGACGGTCAACCCGTACTACGCCGCCGTCCCCGAGGCGGTGCAGGCGGCGATGGATGTGCTTGGCGGGCGTACCGGGCGCCAGTACCGCCTGATGGAGTACTACGGGCACCCGCAGGCGGAGCGGGTGATAGTCGTCATGGGCTCCGGATCGCAGACCGCCGCCCAGACCGCGGAGCACCTCGCCGCCGCCGGGGAACGGGTGGGTGTCGTCCAGGTGCGGCTGTACCGCCCGTTCCCGGGCGCGGCGCTGCTGGCGGCGCTGCCCAGCACGGCGACCGGGGTCGCGGTGCTGGACCGGACCAAAGAGCCCGGGTCGCTGGGTGAGCCGCTGTTCCTGGACGTGCTCGCCGCGCTGGCAGAGGCTCACGCGGCGGGCGAACGGGAGATCATGCCGGTGGTGACCGGCGGCAGGTACGGGCTCTCCTCCAAGGAGTTCACCCCGGGCATGGCCGCCGGGATCTTCGCCGACCTCGCCAGCGGCAAGCCCAAGCGGCGGTTCACCATCGGCATCATCGACGACGTCAGCGCCACGAGCCTGCCCTATGACCCGGCGCTGGACATCGAGTCCCGCGAAACGCTGCGCGCGGTGTTCTTCGGGCTCGGTTCGGACGGGACCGTGGGTGCGAACAAGAACACCATCAAGATCCTGGGTGATGCCGGAAAGCATGCGCAGGGGTACTTCGTCTACGACTCGAAGAAGTCGGGTTCGCAGACGGTTTCCCACCTGCGGTTCGGGCCGGCCCCTATCAGGGCGCCCTACCTGGTCAGCCAGGCCGGTTTCGTCGGCTGTCACCACCCGGGGCTGATCGAGCGGGCAGAGGTGCTCGACCGGGCGGCGCCCGGCGCGACGCTGCTGCTCAACACCCCGCGCCCGCCCGGCGAGGTCTGGGACAGCCTGCCCCGCGAGGCACAGGAGCAGATCCTGGCCAAGCAGATCACCCTGTACGCCATCGACGCCAACCGGGTGGCCCGCGAAGCGGAACTGGCCGGGCGGGTGAACACGGTCCTTCAGACCTGCTTCTTCGCCATCTCCGGTGTGCTGCCCACGGACGAGGCGATCGCCGCGATCAAGAAGTCCATCAGCAAGACCTACCGGCGCCGCGGGCAGGAGGTCGTCAAGCGCAACCACGCCGCGGTGGACGCGGCAGTGGCGGCGCTGCACCGGGTGGAGATCGCGGGGCGGGTGACCGCCAGCCGGGGCGCGCCGCCGCCGGTGCCTGCTAGCGCGCCCGAATTCGTGCGCACGGTCACCGCCGCGATGATCTCCGGCCACGGGGACGCCCTCCCGGTGAGCGCGCTGCCCGCGGACGGCACCTACCCCAGCGGCACCACCGCCTACGAGAAGCGCAACATCTCCGACGAGGTCGCCGCCTGGGACCCGGACCTGTGCATCCAGTGCGGCAACTGCAGCTTCGTCTGCCCGCACAGCGTCATCCGGTCCAAGTTCTACGACGCCGCCCGCCTCGACGGTGCGCCGGACGGGTTCGCGTCGGCCCCGCTGGACGCCCGCGGGCTGCCGGACGCCCGCTACACCCTCCAGGTCTACGTCGAGGACTGCACCGGATGCGGCCTGTGCGTGGAAGCGTGCCCCGTGAGCGCGCCGGGCGACCAGAACCGGAAGGCAATCAACCTCGCCGCCCGTGAGCCGCTGGTGGCACCGCAGCGGGCCAGCATCGAATTCTTCGAGTCGCTGCCGGTCAACGAGCGGTCCCGGGTGGACTTCGGCACCGTCCGCGGCACCCAGTTCCTGCAGCCGCTGTTCGAGTTCTCCGGTGCCTGCGCCGGCTGCGGCGAGACCCCCTACCTCAAGGTGCTCTCGCAGTTGTTCGGCGACCGGCTCATGATCGCGAACGCGACCGGCTGCTCATCCATCTACGGCGGCAACCTGCCGACCACCCCGTGGACCACCGACGCGGCCGGGCGCGGCCCGGCGTGGTCCAACTCCCTGTTCGAGGACAACGCCGAGTTCGGGCTGGGCTTCCGGCTCGCCGCTGACCTGCACCTGCGCCTGGCCCGCTCCCGGCTGTCGGAACTGCGCGACCGGCTCGGGCCGCCACTGGTGGACGAGATCCTGGACGCCCCGCAGCAGCGGGAGTCGGAGTTCGCGGCCCAGCGCACCCGGGTCGCCGAACTCAAGCGCCGCCTGCAGCGGCTGGACGGGCCAGCGGGCCAGCGCGGGCCAGCTGGCCACGCCATCCCCGCGGTCGCGGACCTGCTCAGCGTCGTCGACCACCTGGTGCGGCGCAGTGTGTGGCTGGTCGGCGGGGACGGCTGGGCCTACGACATCGGCGCCGGCGGGCTCGACCACGTGCTGGCCAGCGGCCGCGACGTCAACGTCCTGGTGCTCGACACCGAGGTTTACTCCAACACCGGCGGGCAGGCTTCGAAAGCCACCCCGCTGGGCGCGGTCGCCAAGTTCGCCTCCGGCGGCAAGACGGTGCCCAAGAAGGACCTCGCACTGCAGGCGATCGCCTATGGCAACGTCTACGTGGCCCGGGTGGCGATGGGCGCCGACCCGCAGCAGACGCTGCGGGCGCTGCGGGAGGCGGAGGCATATCCGGGGCCATCACTGGTCATCGCCTACAGCCACTGCATCGCGCACGGGATCGAGATGCGCGACGGGATGGATCAGCAGTACCGCGCGGTCGCCAGCGGCTACTGGCCGCTGATGCGCTACGACCCGGTGGTGCGCGCAGGCGGGGGCAACCCGTTCCTGCTCGACTCACCCCGGCCGCGGATAGCGCTCACCGAGTACACCGGGCGGGAACTGCGCTACCGCATCCTCGCCCAGGCCGACCCGGCGGAGGCCGAGCGGCTGCTCGGCCTGGCCCAGCAGGAGGTCAACCGGCGCTGGGCCACATACGAGGAGATGGCGACGCAGGGGCCAGAAAGGTTCCCGCCGAGCCCGGTGGATGCCCACAGGAGCGACGCATGAATCTCACTACGAACTACCTGGGCCTGACGCTGAGCAACCCCCTGGTCGCCTCGGCCGGCCCGATCCAGCGCACCATCACCGGCATCCAGCATCTGGCTGATGCCGGGGTGGGAGCCATCGTCCTGCCGTCACTTTTTGAGGAGCAGGTGCGGCGGGAGGCCGAACTGGACGCGCGGCTCGCCGAGAGCGGATCGGAGAGTTTCGCGGAATCCCTGAGCTACCTGCCCGCCATCGATGGGGAGGCCGGGCCGCGCCGGTACCTGGATCTGCTCTCACGGGCCACGGCCACGGTCAGCGTCCCGGTGATCGCCAGCCTGAACGGGGTCACGGCCGGTGGCTGGACCGACTACGCGACCGCCATGCAGGAGGCGGGCGCCGCCGCCATCGAGCTGAACGTCTACTACCTGCCCGCAGACCCGCGCATGCCGGGGCGCGATGTCGAGCAGCGTTACGTGGACATCCTGACCACGGTCAAGGCGGCGGTCAGCATCCCGGTCGCGGTCAAGCTCGGGCCCTTCTTCAGCTCCGCCGGGGAGGTGGCGGTCCGGCTCGACCGGGCGGGAGCGAACGGGCTGGTCCTGTTCAACCGGTTCATGCAGACCGACATCGACCCCGAGACCCTGACCGTGAGCATGGGGCTGCAACTGTCGAACCCGGTGGAGGCGGCGCTGCCCCGGTCCTGGATCGCCCGTCTGCGCGGGCTGGTGGGAGCCTCGCTCGCGGCCAGTACCGGAGTGGAGACCGTGGACGACGTGGCGGCCTACCTGCTGGCCGGCGCCGATGTGGTGATGACCACCTCCTCCCTGCTGCGGCACGGGCCGGCCCACGCGGCGGTGCTGATCGACGAACTGATGGAGTGGATGGAGCGCAAGGGGTTCTCGTCGGTGGACGAGGTGCGCGGCCTGCTGGCGGTGCAGGCGGGCGACTACGGTTCCGCCTACGAACGGGCCGGTTACCTGACCGCCATCGAGCAGGCCACCCAGACCTACGGCCCCCGCTGACCGTCCGGCCTCCGATAACCGCTGGCCCCGGCCCCGCCAGGCCGACGAGAATGACGGTATGGCCCCAGTGACTGCGGCACCCCGCCCATGACGTCCAGCAGGCGGCGGGGCCCGGTGGCCACCTGGGCCGCGCTGATCGTGGTGTACATCATCTGGGGCTCGACCTATCTCGGCATCCGGGTCATCGTCGGGTTCGCGCCGCCTCTGGTCGCGATGGGCGTGCGCTTCCTGTGTGCCGGGGTCCTGCTGGCGGTGTTTCTCGTGCTCCGGCACGGGCCTGCCATCCTGCGGGTGCCCCCGCGCCGGGCACTGTCTGCTGCCGTGGTCGGGGTGCTGCTGCTGACCGGCGGCAACGGCGGGGTGGCCGTCGCCGAGCAGACCGTCCCGTCTGGCCTGGCGGCCCTGCTCGTCGCGGCGGTGCCGCTCTGGCTGGTCTGCCTGCGCCTGATCACCAGGGACACTCCGCGCCGGGCAACCCTGGCCGGCACCGCACTGGGGTTCATCGGTATCGCGATCCTCGCGCTGCCCGGCAGTCACCCGGCCGGCACCAGACTGTGGGGGGTGCTGCTGATCATCGGGGCGACGATCTCCTGGTCCTCCGGATCGTTCGCCTCGCCGCGCCTGCCGCTGCCGTCCCACCCCTTCGTGGCGACCACCTACGAGATGCTCGCGGCCGGTGCGATGCTCCTGGTGATGGGCGCAGCCACCGGTGAGTTCGGCAAGGTCCACCCCGCCGCCATCCCCGCCCGGGCCTGGGTGGCGCTGGCGTACCTGATCGTGTTCGGGTCACTGGCCGCGTTCTCGGCCTACGTCTGGCTGCTCGGCAACGCACCGCTGTCGCTCACCGCGACCTATGCCTACGTCAACCCGATGGTCGCGGTGATGCTCGGCGCCCTCATCCTCGGCGAGAAGGTGACCTGGCCGATCCTCATCGGCGGCGCGGTGGTGGTGGCCGGCGTCGGGCTGGTGGTGTCGGTGGAACGGCCGCGGCGGCGTGCCGCTCACCCGCCGAGCCCGGCCAGACCCCGCCCGGCCGGGCCGCGTGCCTCAGCGAAGCCTTCGATGAGGCCGTAGTCGATTGCCTGGTCCACCGTGAGCAGCCGGCCCCGCCGGGCGTCCTCCCGGACCTCCTCCACCTCGTGCCCGGTCGCCTCGGCGAGCCGTGCGTACAGCTCGGAGAGCATGGCCCGGACCTGCTCCTCCTGTGCCGCGACAGCGGTCACCGGGCCGTCGAAGCTGACCCTGGGCTCGGCCATCGCGAAGAACGCGTTCGGGTAGGCGCGGCGGTGCCGGGCGGCAGCCACGACGCCCAGCCCGGGCCCACTGGTCCGGCCGCCCGCATACGCGGTCACCGGGACGCGGAGGGTGTCCAGGACGCCCATGACCGTCAGCGCCGCCGGCAGGTCGGCATCGAGATTCTGCAGTTCGAGCCGGACCGGCCCGTCCCCCTCGGCGTCCAGGGTGAGCAACTGGGCGCACAGCCTGGTGGCCGACTCGCCGTCCAGGCAGCCGTGCGCCATCACGATGCGCTGGTTCAGCAGCCGCTCGTAGAGCCGTCCCGGCCATTCGCCCTGGTCGAACCAGACGCGGGCGGGCTGGATCGCCGGGTTGGGACCCGGGTGCGCCGGGCGGCCCGGCTGCGGGGACGGGCCCGGCGGCCCTGGCCGCTCCGGGCCTGGCTGCCAGGGCGGGAACGGCGGCCGGGGCGGGTAGGCACCGGCGCGGTACGTGATCATCATCGGAATCCTCTCTGCCGCGGCGCCGGTCAGCCCTCCAGGCGCCAGGTGATCTGGCTCCCTATCGCGGCGGCGTAGCGTTCGAGCGTGGAGGCGCGGACGTCCACGTCACCTGCCTCCAGCCGGGCAACCGCCGACTGCGAGGTGCCCATCCGCGCCGCGACCTCGGTCTGGGACAGCCCCGCCGACCTGCGCTGCTCGGTGAGTTCCCCGACCAGACGGCGGCGCTGCTCCGACATGCGCCGGATGGCCATCTCCCGGAACCCCGGCAGCAGCGGCAGGCCGCCCGGGCCGCCCGGGCGCGGCTCGCCGGGCCCGCCGGGCTGGCCGGCCCCGTGCGGGTCCCCGCTCGCGCCAAGTCGTTCCATACACCAAACGGTATCTCACAAACGAGATCTCGCTAACGGGGTATCGCTGATGGCGGACAGCGGCCGTTCCGCAGGGATGTGGTGCCGACGCGTTACCCGGCCAGGCAGGACGGCGGCAGGTGGAACCAGCGGAGCCGCTCGAAATCATCGGGCAGCCCGGTCGGGCCGTCCTCGATCTGGTCCGCCGGGTCCCCGCGGTCCGCCAGCAGCTGGCGGGCGGCCGCGAGCTGGGCCGCGAGCGCCTCCTCCCCCACGCGCTCCCGGTGGTGCCGGTAGACGAGCCCGCTCCCGTCATACCGGACATCAGACAGGCGCAACGCCGGCTCGCCCGGACCCGCCCGGTGCCGCCACAGCCCGGTGCCGGGGTCGAACAGATAGTCGGGCAGTAGCCGGTGCCCGTAGGTCGCGACCAGGTCGACCGCGTCGATCAGGTAGTCGCGGGTGGCGTCGGAGATGAAGTAGTTGAAGTTGACCCGGGTCCAGCCGGGCTTGATGCC
>DPMS01000203.1 GCA_003541285.1 Actinomycetota bacterium | reverse complement strand
GGCCAGGTCATGCCCGGCCACGGCGGCCTTCTCCAGGCCGGCCATGAACGCATCGATGACCTGGCGGTAGCGCTCCAGCGAGAAGATCAGGGTGACGTTGATGCTGATCCCCTCGGACAGGCACTGTGTGATCGCGGGCAGGCCGGCCACCGTGGCCGGGATCTTGATATAGGCGTTCGGCCGGTTCACCAGCCACCACAGCGCCCTGGCCTCGGCGATGCTCTTCGCGGTGTCCCCGGCCAGGCGCGGGTCCACTTCGATCGACACCCGCCCGTCCACGTGCCCTGTCGATTCGTACACGGGCCGCAGCACGTCACACGCCCAGCGGATGTCGTAGGCCGTGATCGCCCGCATCGCCTCGTCCGTGCTGACGCCACGCAGCGCCAGATCGCTCACCTGGGCGTCGTAGGCGGTGCCCTGGCTCAGCGCGTGGGAGAAGATCGTGGGATTCGACGTCACCCCGGACACGCCCCGGTCACGGACCAGGGCGGCGAGGTTTCCCGTGGTCAGCCGCTCCCGGCTGATGTCATCGAGCCAGACCGATACACCGGCCGCCGTCAGTTCGGCAAGGCTGGCTGCTGACTGCTGGCTGCTGCCGGAATGGCTGAGGTTCTGGTCTGACTGGCCAGTCATGACTCTCGCTCCCTGCATTCAGTCGCGTGCGGCGCTGACCCGGTCCAGGCTCACGCGGGCGGCCGCCACGACCCGCTCCGCAGTGATCCCGAACTTCTCGAACAGCACCTGGTAGTCGGCCGAGGCACCGAAGTGCTCAAGGCTGACGCACTCGCCGGCGTCCCCGGCGAAGGCCCGCCAGCCTAGTGCCACCCCCGCCTCGACGCAGACCCGCGCCCGGACCCGCGACGGCAGTACCTCCTCCTGATAGGAAGACTCCTGCGCGGTAAACCATTCCACACATGGCATCGAGACCACCCGCGTGGGTATCGCCTCCTGCGCGAGCCGTTCCCGTGCGGCCAGTGCGACCTGGACTTCGCTGCCGGTGGCGATGAGGATCACCTCCGGTTCGCCACCTGCGGCCTCGGCGAGGATATACCCACCCCTGGCGGTGCCCTCAGCACTGGCGAGGCCCTCTCCGGCACTGACCTTCTCCGCGCCCGCTTCCCGGTCCAGGACCGGCAGGTTCTGCCTGCTCAGGCACAGCCCGGCGGGCCGGCCGGGCTGGCCGAGGATGGTCCGCCAGGCGACCGCGGTCTCGTTCGCGTCGGCCGGGCGCACGATGTCAAGGCCGGGGATGGCGCGCAGCGCCCACAGGTGCTCGACCGGCTGGTGGGTGGGCCCGTCCTCACCCAGGCCGATCGAGTCATGTGTCCAGACGAACGTCACCGGCAGGCCCATCATGGCTGCGAGCCGGACCGCCGGCCGCATGTAGTCGCTGAACACCAGGAACGTGCCGCCATAGGGCCGGGTCAGCCCGTGCAGGGCGATCCCGTTGCAGATGGCGCCCATGGCATGCTCGCGGATCCCGAAGTGCAGGGTCCGGCCGAACGGGTTGCCGGGGAACATGCGGGTCTGGTGCTCGGCCGGGATGAACGATGGCTCACCCTTCATCGTGGTGTTGTTGCTCCCGGCCAGGTCGGAAGAGCCGCCCCAGAGTTCGGGCAGCACCCCGGCGAGCGCGTTCAGCACCTCGCCGGAGGCCTTCCTGGTCGCCATCCCCTTGGGATCGGCAGGGAACCGCGGGAGGGCGGAGGCCCAGCCGTCGGGCAACTGCCGGGCCGACAACCGTGACAGCAGCGCCGCCCGGTCCGGGTTGGCCGCCGCCCAGGTGGTGTACAGGTCCTCCCAGTCCGCGCGCATCCGCTTGGCCCGGTCGGCGACCCGGCGTGCGTGTGCGACCGCCTCATCCTCGGCCGGGAAGTGCACGTCCGGGTCGAAGCCGAGGATGCGCTTGGTCGCGGCCACCTCGTCGGCGCCGAGCGCCGCGCCGTGCGCCTCACCGGTGTTCTGCTTGTTCGGGGCTGGCCAGGCGATGATCGTCCGCAGGGCGATGAACGAGGGCTGGCTGGTCTGCTCCCTGGCCGCCACCAGCGCCGCATGCAGCGCCGCCACGTCCTCGTGGTAGCCGTCCGGCCGCCGCCAGTCCACCCGCTGCACGTGCCAGCCGTAGGCCGCGTACCGGGCGCAGACGTCCTCAGACTTGGCGATCGCGGTGTCGTCCTCGATCGAGATCGAATTGTCGTCGTAGACGACGATCAGGTTGCCGAGTTGCTGATGGCCAGCGATGGCGCTGGCTTCGTGGCTGATGCCTTCCTCGATGTCGCCGTCCGAGACAAAGACGTACACATGCTGATCGAAGGGGCTGTCACCAGCGGGCGCGTCCGGGTCGAGCAGGCCACGTTCCCGGCGGGCGGCCATCGCCATCCCGACCGCGTTGGCCAGTCCCTGGCCAAGCGGGCCGGTGGTGGTCTCCACGCCGGCCGTATGCCGGTACTCGGGGTGGCCCGGTGTCAGGCTGCCCCAGGTGCGCAGCGAGGCAATGTCGTCCAGGGTGAGGCCATAGCCGGACAGGTAGAGCTGCAGGTACAGGGTGAGGCTGGAATGGCCGCACGACAGCACGAACCGGTCCCGGCCCACCCAGAGCGGATCGCCAGGATCGTGCCGGAGGATCCGCTGGAACAGCAG
>DPMS01000732.1 GCA_003541285.1 Actinomycetota bacterium | reverse complement strand
CTCGGTGAGCGCGAATGGGGCGTGGCCGTCCACGATCCAGTCGGCGATGTACTTCCCCGCGCCCGGGCCGCTGAGAAATCCCACGGAATTGAATCCGGCCGCTGCCAGGTAGTTCCGAACGCCCGGAACCTCCCCGAGGTGGTACACCCCGTCCGGGGTGAAGCTCTCCGGGCCGCAGAAGAACAGGCGTATCCCGATGTCGGCGATCGATGGGATCCGCGCCGCCACCCGCTCGAAGAAGGGGGTCACGTGATCCCATTCCCCGGGAATCGTGGCGAACTCAGTCTCACCCGGGATGCCGCGTGAGTTCCAGGGGCGGCTCCCGGGCTCGAAGAAGCCGACAAGAAGTTTGCCCGCGTCGTCTTTGACGTAGGCGCAATCGTCCGGGCTCTTGATCGTCGGGAGTCCTGACCCGAGGCCGGGCACGTCGTCAGTCACGATGTAGTAGTGCTCGAGCGCCTGCAACGGCAGCGTCACAGCGTGATTCCGGGCGAATTGACGTCCCCACATCCCGGTGCAGTTGACGACGTACTCGGCCTCGACATCGCCCGCCTCAGTTCGCACGCCCCGTGCAAGGCCCCCCCTCACGATCACCTCGGTGACCGCGGTCTTCTCAAGGATCCGCACGCCCGCCTCCTTGGCGGCCCGGGCCAAGGCGAGGGTGGTGTCGGTGGCGTTGCCACGGCCGTCGCTGGGGTAGTACACCCCGCCAACGAGGCCAGTGGGATCGAGGAGCGGATAGAGCGGCTGGATCTCATCGGGGGCCAGGATTTCGGTTTCGATCCCCTCCGCGGACACCGATGACGCCTGGCGGCGCAACTCCTCCCACCTGTCCCCGGTCGCGGCTAGGTGAATCGTCCCGGTGCGCCGGAAGCCGACGCCGGTTTGGGCCTCGAGGTCATGGAATACCTCCAGGCTCTGCCTGACAATGCGCCGCATCCCCTCGGTGGGCCGGGCCTGCGTGATCAGTCCGGCCGCGTGCCACGTCGTGCCCGACGTTAGTGACTTGCGCTCAAGGACGAGCACATCTGTGCACCCACGCCTCGCCAGATGGTAGGCAGTCGCACAGCCCACGATGCCGCCACCGACCACTACCACGCGGGCGCGGGACGGAGGGCAGTTCCCCATGCTCGACTCCCGGCTTGCCTTGGATGTGTCGCTGTGAAGCATGCCTGCTCAGGCGCGCATCAGGAACGGCTGGGGAGGAAGCTTCTTTCTTTGGTATGAGACGGCGGTCAAAGTCCGTGCGGCAGGCGGATGGCCAGCCGCGAACAGGCCGGATACTGTGCCGGGCACGTGCACCGATGCCCCGCCGTACAGCCGACGTGGCAACACCGGACCGTTGATCACGATCACACGAGTCGGCCGCCGCGGGTGAGTTGTCCGAGGGCGGCAGCGACATCAGGCAGGAGGACGCGTTGAGTGACAACGGACTGCGGGCCCCCACCAGGCAGCGGGATGCCCTGAGCGCCATACCCGCGCAGGACATGCTCGTGGACCCAGCCGAACTGGAAGTCGTGCTTGAGGAACCGGCCGTCCACGGCGTGGTTTCAAGGACGGCGATGGCCGCATGGACCATTGCCTCGCTCGCAGTGACCATCATGGCCGCGATCTGGTGGGCTGCTGCCGGGCATTGAAGGAGGCCACCATGGCAATCACCTCTGAGAACAGCGCCAAGCCACGCTCGACTCGCTACGGCCAGGACGTGCTGCCACTGCCGGGCAAGGACCGGTACGCAGGGACGCTGCTGATGTTCTGGCTGTGGGCAGGCGGCAATGTCTTGCTCACGACCTTCCTTCTCGGTGGCTACTACGCGTCCGCCCTCGGGGTCGTGGGGATGATCGTCGCCACGTGCGTGGGAAGTCTCCTCGGCTGCTTGTGGCCGACCCTGACGGGCATGCGCAGCGCACGCTACGGGATCGACGAGTACGTCGGCATGCGCTCAACGTTCGGAACCTACGGCTCCTATGTAGGCGTCGTGCTTCTCGTCGCGATCAACTTCGGCTGGATCGGGATCCTGGCGCAGATCGCGGGCAACTCTGGGATCTCCGCGATCCATCAGCTCGCCAAGAACGGGAATTTCTCGACCAATTTCGGAGCCAACTGGTTCACGCTCTTCGCGCTCATCTGTGGCATTGTCATCCCAGTCGTCATGCTGTACATCAGCCCGAAGACCGTATTCCGGCTCGTCAAGTGGGCGGTCCCCCTCCTTATCCTGTTCGCGCTCGTCCTGCTGTTCAAGCTGCTCGGCTCCTATAGTTGGGGCAGGATGACAGCGATCCACCCCGACCACTCAGTGACGTTTGCCTACGCGATCGAGGCCGCCGTCGCCTACAACATCTCCTGGTTCCCCTATATGGGTTCCTGGAACCGTTTCGCTAAGACCCAGAAGGCGGCGTTCTGGGGTGCATGGGGCGGGCTGACGGTGGTGAGCATCCTCTTCGCGGTCATCGGGGGGATGGCTGCGCTCGCGTTCCACTCGGCGGACCCGAGCGCGTGGGCCACCCGATCCGGCCTGGGCATTCCGGCCATCTTCATCATCGTCTTCTCCACGATCATCAACTGCGCCATGCTGTTCTATGCGTCCGTCATGGCGCTCAAGGTGGCGATCCCCAAGATCAACTACCATCTCATTGTCCTGCTCGTGGCAATTCCATCCATTCCATTCCTGTACCAGGGGACACTGACGGCGAAGTTCAACGATATCCTGACTGTTGTGGGCGCACTGGAGGCCCCGTACTGGGGTATCGCGCTCGGTGATTACTTCCTGCTGCGTCGCGAGCGCCTGTCAATCCCGGATCTCTATCGGCGCCACGGTCCTTACTGGTTCACCGGTGGCTTCAATCTCGGCGCTATCGCCATCTGGGTGATGGGCGTGGCCCTGTGGCTCTGGCTCGCCGGGTCGACCACCCTCATCTCCTGGGCGCAGAAGTTCGGTACCGGCGTCCATGTCTACAACGTGATCACGGCCTCCACACCTGTGATCGCGCTGTGCGCGGTCGCGTACTATCTCGTTGGCCACCGGCTCGGGTGGAAGCTGCGGTCGCGGCCAAGGACCCCGGAAAAGGCAGTGGCGGCCCCCGCCGACGCGTCCTAGGTCAGTCCAGGCGCGTCCACCCAGAACCACATCGCATCAGGGCATGGTTCCGGGCTTCGCCGGACTGGATGTAGGGCACCGCGCCCACTGCAGCGGAGGGAATGGTGGCCGGCAACGGTGAGCGACGGCTATCAGCCGGTACGTGCTGCTCGCCGAGCGACGCGACGGCGATGTGCTTGCCAGGCTTCATGGCGACCTGCAGGGAGTGCATCGTGGCGCCACCCAGTTTCTCCAGGGCGACCTTCGCCGGCGCGGCGCGGCGCGAGCGGCGCGGTTGCGGCCAGGACGACACGGCGTGCCTCGGCCACGGAGATCATCGCAGGGTCGGCAGGATCGGTTCGGTCACCCGGCCGCAGGTCGTGCGGCGCCCGGCGGGGCGACCGCGGATCGTTGCCTGCCATC
>DPMS01000536.1 GCA_003541285.1 Actinomycetota bacterium | reverse complement strand
TCATGCGGTCGGCGGCGTTCCTGCTCAGCTGAGCGGTGACGTGGGTGTAGCGCTGGGTCTGGCTGAGCTGGGAGTGGCCGAGGATCTGCTGGACAACGCCGGATGTCGATGCCCTGCTCCAGCAGGAGGGTGGCGGCGGTGTGCCGGGCGTCGTGCACCCGTGCGGTACGGACGCTGGCTTCGGCAAGGAGTGCGTGCCAGTCCTCCCAGTCGTCGTGGGAGTTGACCGGCGATCCGGTGGGAGTGCAGAAGATCAGGTCCCAGTCCTGCCAGGCGGATCCGGCGGCTAGCCGTTCGGCGGTCTGCTGGAGACGGTGTGCCCGGAGCTGGGTGATGAGCGGGGCAGGCAGAGCGAGGGTGAGGGTGGCCTTTCCTTGCCCGGCCTTGACGCCTTTGTCGCGGGTGAAGTGCCAGCCGCCGCCGGTGCGCTGGGGGCATTCCCGGGCGTGATTGACGCAGCCATTCGGGCACGGCCGCTTGACCTCAGGGTACTGGTGCCCGCGCTTGGTGCACCGTGGTGGGGCAGTCGTCACGGTGGCGGTGGGTGGCGCAGCCGGGTCGGCAGGGGATGCGGTGACGGCCGACGGTGCAGGCGGCTGGGTCGGCGCAGCCGTGCCGGTAGCGGGCCCGCTTGAGCTGCCAGCCGAACTCGATCGTGCCCGTGTCCAGGTCCACGTACTGCCAGCGGAGCCCGATCGCCTCGGACTGCCGGATGCCGACTGCGAGGGCGACCGACCAGCGGGCGCAGTTGCGCCGGCTTACGGCTGCGCTGAGGATGCGGCGTGCCTCGTCACGGGTCAGCGGCTCGATGTCGGTAAGTCCGCCGATGGGTGCGTCGACCAGGCTGGCAACATTGCTAGCGATCTTGCCGCGTTTCCAGGCGATCTTCAGCCCGCGGGAGACGATCCGGTGGATCTGCACGACCGACCGTGTTTGGCTTTAAACCCTGCCTGACGAGCCAGGCGTAGAAGGCGTCGAGGTGCTCGGGCTGGAGCTGGTCGAGCCGGTGCCGGCCCAGCCGGGGGATGATCCAGCGCCGAACCTTGGGCTCATACGTGCTGTCGATCGTGCTCTGGGACACGGTTCGTGGCGCAATCGTGGTCAGCCATGTGTCGAACCAGGCCGCTACCGTCAACGGCCGGCCGGGTTTCTCAGCGTGGCCATCACTGCGGTTGGCCTCCAACTCTTGGACCTTGCGGGTGACCTCGGCCTCGGTTCTGCCTTTGCGGTGCCGCCGGTAGGGTGAGCCGTCATCCCGGACCCCCATCACCACCCAGCCGTGCCAGCGGCCATCGGCCTCGCTGTAGTAGATCGACGACCGCTGGTTAGGTTTCCGCGTAGCCAGGTCGATTCGTCCTTCCGCCAACGGCAGGGGTTGGCTGACCGCGCGAAGTTCAGCCAGGCTGGACGTCACCGGTGGCGATGCGGAGCATGAGAAGCAACTCGGCATGCCGCCTGGCGGCGTCATAGATCAGGTTGTCGACGAACATGCTGGTGAGCGGGTGCGGGCCGATGACGCCCAACCCAGGAATGGCCGTGATGCGCCCGCGCAGACCACGTTCGTGCTCCAGGGCGCGCAGTTGCTGAGCAGCGTCTTCGCGGCCTGCCGCGGCGAGTTCCTCAGCGCTGACGCCGACAGTCCGCGCCATCCGGGCGAGGGTCTCCGCCGTGGCCTGGACGGGGACGATGACGCCGGATCCTGCCCTCTTATGGCCACGCTCGACGTCGCTCCACTGGGGCGGGCTGATGCCGGCCTTGGCGGCGCGACAGCGGCGGGGCCGACTCCTCGCGCCGCTGCTGGATGAGTTCCGCCTCAGCAGGCGGCCCGGGCTGCACGCTCATGATGGCCCCTTGTGCTCAACCGGGAGTGTGCACAGTGCACATCCGGGAACATCTCTCTTGCCGGTGATGACGCAAGGATAATGCGCAGCTAATAGCGATCCTGTCAACTCAAATGAACAGATACGACCTCCTTTGGAGGGCTAGCAGATTGTGCAGTGTATGTACACTGCACATCACCAGTCATCACGCCCCAGTCGGCCCCCCTTCGGTAGTCCTGGTTAGGCAGCGAGGGCACCCGGCGGTCCTCGGCAGCAGCAGCCTGCTCGGCGCGCAGCCGGTCGATGTATCCATCGATGGCATCGCGGGGGATCTTCCGCCGATTGCCGATCTTGAACGAGTCGATCTCGCCAGTGGCGACGAGCTGGAACATGAAGGTGCGGCCTATGCCGAGCAGGTCAGCCGCCTCCTCGATGGAGTAGACCAGCCGCACAGGCCTACGTTCTGGCCCGTCTGCCTGCGCGGTCATAGCGTGCCTACCTTCCCTTCGGCTTTCTCGTCACGGTTGGTGTGTAGGTTCTCACCAAACATTTCGTCCGTCATGGCGGTGACCTGGGCGCCTGCTCGGGTTCTCATCGATTCTTCGTGCGATTCGTCTCGTCGATTTTTCGCTTCCCTCGGGCGCATGAGGTCCGTGCCGGCCTGCGGGGCCGCTGGGCGCCATCAGCATGGCCTGTGGTCAGGCAAGGCGCACCACGTCGCCGACGTTGATCCGGCCCGGGTGCAGGACCTGGGCGTAGGCGCCGGCGCAGGGCTGGGGGGCGAGGTGCTCAAGGGGTATCACCCGGTTGTGGTCGGCGAGCACCCGGAGGGCGGCGCTGTCGCGGGGCAGGTCGCCGTGCTCAAGGGTGGGAATGGCGCACCGGGGGGTCAGCGCGATCACGCGGAGAGTGAGTTCGCTGCCGATGCGAAGGTCGTGGCCGACCCAGCCGTTCTCGGCGAAGCCCGGGACGTTGGTACGGATGACGATGTTGGGCCGGTAGCGCTCCGTCTCGGCGGTGCGACGGGGATGGAGCCCGGCGATCCGGTCGAGCGCCGAGGTGGTGAGCAGGTGGATCGGCGCGAAATCAAAGAACGTGCCATCCGGAGAGCCAGCGGCGAGCGTGCCAGTCTCGACCGGCACCCGGGCGGTGACGCCGCGGCGCAGTACTTCCTCAGGTTCCGCCCGGTCCAGCATGGCGCCTGGCGGTGGGGTGCCGGTCAGCACCACCGGCTGGCCGAGTAGTTCCGACAGCACGGTGTCGATGCCGGGATCGGTGCTCCAGATGGTCCCGCCGTCGGGGAGGGTGATCTGGACGCCGGAGTCCGCCACGGTGGCGGCGAGCTTGAGCATGCCGCGCCACAGGCGCGGGTTCTTCGCGCTGGCGACCTTGCCGGTTTCCTGGTGGACGAGAGCGAGCGCCCGGTCATGAGTCAGGCCGCCGCTGGTCACGTCGCTGGCGGGCACGTCCTCGCCGAGCATTGACTTGACCGGGTAGCGGCGCAGCATGGTTACTGTTCCCAGCATGTCCGCCTCAGCTTTCGGCGTCTGCCGCCCCGGGCAGCAGGGGGAACAGCCGGGCGATGAGGGCCACCGGCCGGGCTGCGTCCGGGCGGGTGGCGGGCTGCTGCTCCCGATCGACAGCAAGCTGCTCAACCCGGCGGTCGCGAACGACCTGTCGCCGCACTCCAACCCGGGTCAGGTAGGCGACGGCGCTGAACGCCTCGTCGCGCCGCCACTCGGCGGGCGTTTGGTCCCGCCGGGCCAGCCAGCGGTGGTAGCTGTCGTCTTCCAGCCCGCGGGCCAGTTCGCCGAAGGGCTCGGCGGGCGGGGAGCCGGCCGGCGGCGGCGCCTGGCGGATGCGCCAGGGCCGTTCCCGGCCGCCAGCGCGGGGGGCTTCTTCTATGCGCCCGTAGCGTGCCAGTTGCCGCAGGTGGAACGAGCACAGGCCAGAGCTGTAGCCGAGACGCCGTGCCGCTTCAGTGGACGTGATCGTGCCCGCATCGGCGAGCAGGTCGAGCAAGGCGCCGCGCACCGGATGCTCCGGCAGGGCGCCGGCTGCGGCGCGGCCGGGCCGGTCCCTGATCTCTTCTTCTGTCACTTTGCAAAGTCTCCTGCTTTGCAAAGTGACTGGCAAGCTGGCGTAGCGGAGCTTGTCCGGCTAACGGTGGGCCTGCCCGGCCGCGCCTGGATGGAGTGCGTTCAGGCGGACTTGACGGCGATGATTCTGGCGGGTCTTGCCTGGTGGCGAGGGACTGGATCTCTGACCTCGACAATGCCCGCAGGAGCGAGCTGCCGCGCTGGGTGGGCCGCATCGGCTGGCGGGGGGTGGACCGGTGGTAGAGCCTGGCGCCGATGTCGCGTTCGAGTCGTTTGAACTGGTGGATGAGCGCGGACTGGTGGGTGCCGAGATGGGCGGCGGCGGCTTCGATGGTGGGGAAGGTCATGGCGATCTCGAATCGTTGCAGCCGGTGCCAGCCCTTGAGGCCACCTTCGACTCTCATACATCTGGTTCGGCGACAGCTTCAGCTGCGGCCATTCCGGGACGGCCAGCCCGTCGTGGCGGCTGCGGTGGTAGACCACTTTTCCGACCGTTTCAAGATCAGCATGTTGAATGAGCTGCTGTTTTACGTCGCGAACATGTTCGTGACGAAGCGCTGCGGCTGGTCGGGCGGGCGGAGGGGCTGTGAGGGTGGTGCCGCCTGTGCGGTGTAGAAGTCCGCGACAGCTCCAAAGGACTGCTTGGGCTCCCACGGCATGCCGGGGTAGGTCGTGCCGAGGCGGCTGCGGTCCCACGGCGCTTCGGGGTGGGCGGCGCCAAGCGGGCCGAGTCGGCCGCCGAAGCTCTTCACCAGGCTGTAGCTGGCCATGTCGAGGTCGTAGAGCGGGTCGTCGCTCGTCGGGTCGAGCGGGGCGACGAACGTCATGACGAACGTGGCGTCTACTCCGGCAGCATCGAAGATCGAGAGCATCTCGGTAAGCTCATGAGCCTGCTCGGTTTCGTCGCGGACGTAGGGGCCGTTGAGCCGCGGTGGCGTGCTCTGCGTGTCGAGGATGGCGAATCCCCTGCCCCCGGCGTCGGCCGCGCCCCGGTAGGTGCAGCACCCGAACTCGGTGATCGCGACGGGGCGCCCGAAGGCAAAGTAGCGGCGCAGTATTTCGGCGAACCGGTCTTTGAGCCGGGCGTCCCGGTAGAGGTCGACGCTGACAAAGTCGAACCGGCTCCAGTCGACCGTTTCCAGCGGCACCGAGGCATAGGTGACCAGCCCGTGGAAGACCTCGCGTACCCGTCCGGCCGCCTCGGCGAGGAAGGCGTTGAGCGGCCCGTTGTGCTCGCCCGCCTGGACGCGCTGCCAGAAGTCCGGGTGCTCCAGCCGCTCGAAGACCGAGCCGCCTTCGACGATGCCAGCCATAAGCAGCGTCGCCTCGGAACCGACGCTGAACACCACCTGGCCCGGGCGGTGCCGGTGCAGTTCCTCCGCAGCCGCGGCCGCCTTGGCAATGTAGTCGAGGGTGTCGCTCGGGTTGTGGTCCCACAGCTCGGGTGATAGCCACACCTGCAGGCCGCAGTCGAGCGCATGTTCCCCCGCGGCCATCACCCGGCCGGGGTCCTGGCCGCAGATTCTCACCGCGTTGCAATGCAGGCCGTCCCTGATGATCTGCAGTTCACGGCGCGCTTCGTCCGGCGAGAACTCCGGGCGCCAGTCCTGCCCCCACATCACCCTCCCGACGTCGTAGCAGACGCCGCGGCGGTTCATGCGACCTCGCCTTCAGCCGGGCCGCCGAGGCGCTCGCGCACCGCCGCCGGGTCGACCCCGAGCGCGTCCAGCAGCTCGGCAGCCGGGTCGGGGCNNCTTGATAACCGCCCGCGCCCCCGAGGTTAGGGGTGGCAGACGGCGGCCGAACGAGACCGGCGGGCTCTCGCCGAGTGACTCGGCCTCGATGCCGGCGGCGGTGAGCGCCGCCCGGTCGAGCGCATCCAATGCGGCACGGGCCTCGGCGAGGGACACCCCCAGGGCCTGTGCCGCCCGGGAATCCTGCTCGTGCAAGAGCCCGAGCAGCAGGTGATCGGTGCCGAGCCGGCGGTCGCCGCGGCGGCGCGCTTCCCCGGTGGCTGAGGCCAGCACCAGCTTCCTGGCGTCGGCGCTAAGGCGTTTGGGCATTACTGCTCTCGCTTTCCGTACTTGGCGTGGACCGACTGGCGGGAGACGCCGAGGGCGTCACCGATCTGTTCCCACGACCAGCCGCGCTCCCGGGCGGCGCGGACGCTGCGCGCCTCGATCTGCTCGGCGAGCCGGTGCAGTGCGCCGACTGCCCGCAGGCCGACCGCGGGGTCGTCTGACTTCAAGGCCGCCGTCAGTTCTGTCTGCTCCACGCCTGTCAGTCTAGACTGACAAAGGGAGAGGTGTCAATCCAGGCTGACAGCTGGTGCTGCCGTGACCATCCAATCTCGCGGTGAAGGAGCATCCCGCGTCGTGACCGGGCCGCCAGTGTGCTCACTGGGCGGGGTCCCGTTCGGCGAGCTGGGCTTCGAGCTGGGCGATGCGCCGGTCAGCGAACAGGTTGTTGGAGCGCGCGGCTTGCAGCCGTTCCTCAAGCGTTCTGTTGTCCTGGGTGAGCTGGCGGACACGCTGTTTGAGCGTGGTGTTCTCGGTGGTGATCCGCTGGATGGCGTCTGGGGTGAGTTCGTGTTCGGCGTCGCGGAGCTGACCGAGTAGCTGTCCGATGCGGGCACGCTGGGCGCGGATCTCGGCGTGGGCGGCGGTGAGGGCGTCTTCGGCGTTGAGTGCCCGCTCCCGCCATGACGCCTCGGCCTGGAAATCCTGTTCGGCCTGGTCGTGCTGCCGCCGGGCGGTGTGCGCCATGCCAGCGGCCTCCATCAGCACGCGGGCGTCAGGGTTGTCGTAGAGGAAGGTGCGCGATACCCCGGCACGGCGTGCGACGGCTGGGTAGGTGACGGTCGTCTTGCTGCGCCGTAGCCAGGCGATGGCGTCGCGGACTTGGCCCAGTTTCTGCCCGGTGGCGTGGCGGCGAGCCTCGATGGCGGCGGCGGTGCGGTCCGGGGTCACGCGGTCCCTCCAGCCCATCGCCCGCCCCATCCGGCTCGTCACCGGGAGCATCCTCCGCGTCTTCGGCCGCCCTGGCGAGCTCGGCGGCGCGGAACCCGGTGTTCGCTGGGTCGCGTGCAGCCGCACAACCGATCCGAAGTCGACCTGCGCGAGCGTGCCGCCTGCGAGCACGAGGACGTTGCCGGGGTGGGGATCGGCGTTGACCACACCTGCCTCCAGAACCTGGGCGAGGAAGGTCTCGAGCAGGCGACGGGCCAGGTCGGCCCGGTGGATGCCGAGGTTTGCCAGGACCGCGCCGGCGTCGCGCAGTGGTGTGCCATCAATGAACTCCAGCACCAGCACCCGCCGGGTGGAGAACTGCTCGAAGACCCTTGGCACGCGTATTCCCGATCGTTCGAGGAACTCGCTCATCACTTGCGTGTTGCGCGCTTCGATCGTGTAATCGAGCTCCTGGCGCAGGCTCTCGGCGAACCCCTGGGCCAGGTCCGCGGCCCCCACCCGCCGCCCCACGCCGCCCGTGGCGTCGAGTCGGCGGGCGAGCGCGAGGATGATGTCGAGGTCGCGCTCGACCAGCTCTTCGATGCCCGGGCGCTGGATCTTCACGACCACCTCCGGCCCGCTGTGCAGCCGCGCGCGGTGCACCTGGCCGATCGAGGCGGCAGCGAGCGGCACCGCGTCGAACCACGCAAAAACCTCCTCTGGGGATCGGCCGAACTCCGCGCGCAACAGCCGCCCGACCGCGGTCTGATCGGCGGGTGCGACACGATCCTGAAGTACCGACAATTGCTCGGCGGCACGTTCTCCCAGCAGGTCCGGGCGCGTCGAGAGCGCCTGCCCGAGCTTCACGAACACCCCGCCGGCCTCCTGCAGGACCTGGCTGAGCTGCACCCCGAGGCGACGCTCCCGCGCATGTACGTGCTCGATCGTCGCCTCCCGGTTCCGGCGCGACAGCGTGGAGACCAGGCCATGCCGCCGGACCGCCGAGATGATCGAGGCGTAACGGCGGCCGCGCGCCACTCGCCGCTGGACTGCCCGGACTGGATGCGGGATCGACCCGAACGACTGCGGGAGGCGGCCGACGGTCGCAGGCCGGACCAGGAAGTCAAGCAGCGCGATCGCGGCGAGTGTCCCCAGGACCGCGAAGGTGACATATGCGATGAAGTTCTGCGCTCCCCTGACCCCGCCGGTTACCACATCGCTCATGACAGCCCCGACCCCGACACCGGCCAATCCGCACAGTGCTCCCCGTACGGGGCCCACCTCGACGCCGAGAAGCCGCCCAGCTAGCGCGCCGAACAGGATCGGCCACAAGAGAAAGCCGGCCACGTAGATCAGAACATGCATGGCTCCGGCCTCTTTGAACTCTTTGCGGCCCGCTGTCGGCTACTCGCTGGCGATGGCGGCGAGGACCGGGAGCCGGGCGGCCCGCTGGGCTGGGCGGATGGCCGCCAGGAACCCGGCGGCGATCCCGG
>DPMS01000794.1 GCA_003541285.1 Actinomycetota bacterium | reverse complement strand
GGCGGCCAGCAGCAGATGCTCGCCATCGCCCGCGGCCTGATGTCCGACCCGCGTTACCTGCTGCTCGACGAGCCCTCACTGGGCCTGGCCCCGCAGGTCACCGAACGCATCTTCGACGTCATTACGGCCCTCCGCGACATCGGCAAGGGCATATTGCTCGTAGAGCAGAACGGGCGCCTCGCGCTCGGCGTCGCCCAGCGGGCCTTCCTGCTCGAGCGCGGCGCCATCACCCTCACCGGCACGGGGGCCGAACTGCTGGGCAACGCCGAGGTGATCGAGCGCTACCTCGGCGTGGGTACGGCGACAGGCCAGGCCACCCGCCAAGAAGAATGGACCCGCGACCTCGGCGCCGCCCTGGCCGACGAGGCGGCCGCGCTCCTCGGCGAGCCGGGCATCCTGCACCTCCACGGGCGGCCGCGCGTCGTCCTCGTCGTCGGCGTCAACGGCACCGGCAAGACCACCGCCTGCGGCAAGCTCGCCCGTGCCCTCATCGGCGAGGGGGGGGCGGTGCTGCTGGGCGCGGCGGACACCTTCCGCGCGGCCGCGGCTGACCAGCTGCAGACCTGGGGGGACCGGGTCGGCGCCCGGGTCGTGCGCTCTGACCGGGAAGGGGCGGACCCGGCCAGCGTCGCGTTCGAGGCCGTCCGGGAGGGGATCGACCAGCGCGTGGACACCGTCATCGTGGACACCGCCGGGCGGCTCCACACCAAGGCGGGTCTGATGGATGAACTGGGCAAGATCAAGCGTGTGATCGAGAAGCGGGCGACCGTGGACGAGGTCTTGCTGGTGCTCGACGCCACCACCGGCCAGAACGGCCTGCGCCAGGCCCGGGTCTTCGCGGAGGCCGTTGACGTCACGGGGATCATCCTGACCAAGCTGGACGGCACGGCCAAGGGCGGCATCGTGGTCGCGGTCCAGCGCGAGCTCGGCGTGCCGGTGAAACTGGCCGGGCTCGGCGAGGGCCCGGACGATCTCGCCCCGTTCGATCCGGCGGCGTTCGTCGACGCCATCCTCAGCGGCTGAAGCGCCTGGCCCGGCCCGGCGCAGCCCTGGCCACTGGCTGCCGGATCTCTGGCCAATAGCTGCGGGATCAGCGATTTCTATTACTACGATATGCAATCGTAATTGCGTGCTGACGGGATGCCGGAACGATCTTTCTGGGGACGCACATAAGCCACATCCCAGGCATTTACCAATAAAAGTGGATGGTGGTTACATCCCCAGTTAGTTAAGAAAAGCCTAACCCTGCCACCTTTCCAGGCAAACGCTGGGAAAGGTGACGTGATCTGCTCTAGGCTCCTTAGTCAGCAGAGCTTTTCCGGCGCCCGTGGGGGGGAGCAGGTTGGACGTTCAGGCTCTCAGGGATTCCTTCGCGCGTGCAGCGATGCACGGTGACGCAGTCCCACTGTTCTTCTACTCGGACCTGTTCCTGCGGCACCCGGAAACGCGGGACCTCTTCCCGGTCTCGATGGTGACCACGCGAGGCCGGCTCGTGTACGCGCTCGCCAGGATCGTTTCGCAGGCAGACAACCTGGCTGAGCTGGAGCCCTTCCTCCAGAGCCTGGGCCGCGACCACCGCAAGTTCGGTGCGATCGCCGAGCACTTCCCGGCCGTGGGCACCAGCCTGCTTGCCACCCTCGCCCACTTCAACGGCCCGGCGTGGACACCCAGACTGGCCGACGACTGGAAGGCAGCCTACGGACTGGTCTCCCAGATCATGATCGAGGCGGCTCAGGGCGACGCGGTGAACCGGCCTGCGTTCTGGCAGGCGACCGTGCTCGCTCACGAACTGCGACGGTTCGATATCGCGGTCTTCCGGGTTGTCACCAGCGAGCCGCTCGACTACCTGCCGGGCCAGTCCATCAGCATGGAGTCGCCGGAACGGCCCAGGATCTGGCGCTTCTACTCGATGGCGAACGCCCCGCGCGACGACCAGACGATGGACTTCCATGTCCGCATGATCGATGGCGGCACGCTGAGCATGGTCCTGGCCCGGGGCCTGGCCGTGGGCGCGCGGCTGCGGATCGGGCCGCCCTTCGGTGTGCTCACCTATGACTTAACGTCAGGCCGTGACGTGCTTCTCGTCGCCGGGAGCACGGGCCTCGCGCCGCTCAAGGCGATAACCGAGCAGATCGCCACGCTGGCCGATCCCCCGAGAGTGCACCTGTTCTTCGGCGTCCGGACCGCTGACAGCCTCTATGACCTCGCTGATCTGGAGAAGATGGCGGCTGGCTACCCATGGCTGACGGTGGTGCCAGCGGTCTCCGATGACCCCAGGTTCGGTGGTGAGCGTGGCCCGCTGCCCGAGGTGGTCGCACGCGCCGGCAACTGGCATGAGCACGACGTATACGTGTGCGGGCCGACGGCGATGGTGGAGGCTACCATCACCCAGCTCACGGCCATGGGCGTCCCCAGGAGCCAGATCCATTCAGAAGACCTCGGCTGGAGTGAGCCATGACCGTGACATCCCGCAACGCCGAGCGGCTGACACCCGATCAGGTGCAGTCTGTCTCCTTTCCCCCGGCCCGGCTCGGCCGCCGTGGCTACGACGAAGAGCATGTGCGGGCGTTCTGTGCGCATGTGGAGCGCGAGCTTGTGACCTTGCTGAACGAGAAAGCGGCACTCTGGGAAGAGGTCGAGCGGTTGCGCCGCCGGGTGCTCGGCGATGCCGGCGATGTACCCGGTTACCGGCCCGAGGACGCACACATCCAGGCCGTCCGCATCCTGTCCAACGCCCAGCAGACCGCTGACCGTTATGTGGCCGATGCGCAGCAGTACAGCCGCCAGCTCGCGGAGGATGCCCGGCGCCGCCGCGACGAGGTGCTCGCCGAGGCCCGCGAGAACGCCGAGCGGGTGCTGGAGGAGGCCCACACCCAGGCCACCCGTGCGGCCGAGGTGGCGTTGTCCGGGCCGGACACGCTGACCGCCCCGGAGCGGCGGGATCTGACAGCTGAACTCGCCTATCTCCGGACCTTCAGCGACGTCTACCGCACCCACCTGCGGGCGTACCTGGAGGCGCTGCTGCGCAACGTCGAGGAGTGGGAGCGGGCCGAGAAGTCCTCGCTTGCCGCCGCCCGCGCTGACCTGCCCTTTCTCCCTCCGGCCCGGCTGCCCTAGCGGGAGGCCACCGGCCGGAACTCGTCGGCCTCGATGGCGCGCAGCGACATCCCCGCCATGAACAGGGCGCGGCGCATGCGCGTGACCGAGCCGGCCCCGCCGCACAGGTAGGCACGTGTGGCCATCGGGTCCGCGAGGGCGCTGAACTCCCCGGCCACCGCTGCGACGATGTCCTCGCCCCGGGAACGGGCGCAGGTCCGCCACCGGGCGGGCGGCCGGCCAGTGGCGGCGGTGCAGTCTCGTGGCGCCTGTTCCCCCAGGTAGAGGCGGTCCGGCTCGCTGGCGCCATGGACGAGGATCACCGGCCCGCGGTGGCCACTGGCCTGGGCGTCACGCGCGATCGCGAGCAGGGGCGCGATCCCTGTCCCGGTGCCGGCCAGCAGCAGCGGCGCGGTGGGATTGCCCGGCAGGTAGAAGCACTGGCCGGTGGGGATGCCGATGCTGAGCTCAGTGCCCTGCCGGGCGGTGGCGAGCCAGCCGCTCATGGCCCCCTGCGGGTAGATCCGCAGGTGGAATTCCATCCCGTCCCGGTCAGCCTCGGAAGGAAGGTTCGCGATCGAGTAGGGCCGGATGATGCCGTCCCCGCGGGTCAGCGTCACATGCTGGCCAGCCCGGAAGCCCACCGGACGGTGCGGCCGCAGCCATACCGCCAGCACATCGGCGGCCAGGCGCTCGCGGCGCAGCAGGGTGGCTGGCGTGAAAATGTCGCTGGCGGCCGGGGCGACCGTCACGTCAGTGGCGGGACGCGCCAGGCAGGCCAGGAAGTACCCGCTAGCGCGCAGCGCCGGCTTGAGGCCTTCCTGCCCTGCCTCCCCGGGATCGCCGGCCTCGGCGCGGAGCAGGCAGGTGTGGCAGGCCCCGGCCCGGCACGCGGACGGCAACCCGACCCCGTGCCGGGCCAGGACATCCAGGACCGACTCACCGGCGCGCAGGGCGTAGCTGCGCCCGCCGAAGGTGAGCAGCACGGCTCAGCGGTTCAGCACGTCGTCCCGGACACTGGCCGCGATGGCACCTGCCCCGGCGATGTCGTCATCGGCGGCCCCGAGTTCGCGCAGCGTGTCCGCGAGGTGGGCGATGACGTGATCGACGTGGTCGTCGGTCAGCCCGGCCAGGCCGGCGTGCGCGGTGCGCAGATCCCGCCCTGTGTAGGCATTCGGGCCGCCCAGCGCCATGGTCAGGAATGCCGCCTGCTTCGCGACCTGACGGTCCATATCGACATCATCGAAATACGGCGACAGCAGCGGATCGGCGAGGACCTTTCGGTAGAAAACCTCGCTGGCGGCGGTCATCGCCGGGGATCCGCCTAAACGATCAAACAAGCTTGTTTGAGTGGTCATAAGCTGGGTTATAGCTGCTGATGACGGGGGGCACAACCTCCTTCACCGTAATTGAGTTAATTTTTTCCAGCCAAGAATGGCGCAGCGTAACCGGGATCGCTGGCTCGCAGGGCCCCGGCCGGCCGTGGATCGGCGCCGAGCCGGCCGACTGGCTGGCGAAACATGCGCGTAACATGCCGGGCAGGTGTTTCACGGCCCCGAAACACTCTGTGATGGCCGCGGAAACGCCGCCGGGCGAGGCTGGAGGCCGGGCAGGGTGCCCTGAGAGGTGGGTCGGATGAAGCTCATCACCGCCGTGATCAAGCCGTTCAAGCTGGACGAGGTGAAGGCGGCGCTGCAGGCCTTCGGTGTACACGGCATGACAGTCAGTGAGGCAAGCGGGTACGGCCGTCAGCGCGGTCACACCGAGGTGTACCGGGGTGCGGAATACGAGGTAGACCTGGTCCCCAAGGTCAGGCTTGAAGTGCTCTGTGAGGACGAGGATGCGGACGACCTCATCGATGTCGTGGTCAAGGCGGCGCAGACGGGCCGGATAGGCGATGGCAAGGTCTGGTGTGTGCCGGTGGACGTGGTCGTGCGCGTCCGCACCGGGGAACGCGGCGCGGGGGCGCTCTGAAGCCCAGCCGCCCGGAGAGGCGCCGCCGCCCCGGGGCAGGCAGGCGGGCGGCCACTTTCGCGGCTGATCGCGCCCGGCGCGCGACGGAAACCGACCGTTGGCTGGCCTCGCTGCTCGGCAGCGAGGCCAGCGTCGCTCTGGTCGCCGTCGGCGGATACGGCCGCAAGGAGCTGCTGCCGGGCAGCGATCTCNNGGCCTTCCTGCTCGAGCCCGATCTGAAAGAAGCCAGGGGAGGCCTGCGTGACGCCAACGCGATCTACGCTGTGGCGGCGGCCTGGGTCGCTCCCGGGCCGGGGCCCCGGGTCCGCGCAGCGCAGGAATTC
>DPMS01000554.1 GCA_003541285.1 Actinomycetota bacterium | reverse complement strand
GGGCTGAGGGCCACCATGACGTGGTGGTGCACGATGATGCGGGGAAGACGCTGGCGAGGCGGCGGCTGCCCGAGGGGGTGGACGGGATCGCCCGGTTCCACGAGCTGGTCGCGCGCTGCTGGGGTGAGGACAGTGAGCCGGACCCGGCGCAGGTCGTGGTGGTGATCGAGACCGATCGCGGGCCGTGGGTGAAGGCGCTGGCCGCGGCCGGATACCGGGTGTACCCGGTCAACCCCAAGCAGGCTTCCCGGCACAAGGAGACCATCGCGGTGTCGGGGAAGAAGGACGACTTCTTCGACGCCGGGGGCCTGGCCGACATGGGCCGGACCCGCCGGCATCAGCTCCGGGAGCTGGCCGCCGACAGCGACATCGCCGAGGCCGTCAAGATCGCCGCCCGCGCCCACCAGAAGCTCGTGTGGGAACGCACCCGGCACCTGCTGCGGCTGCGATCAGCGCTGCGGGAGTACTTCCCCGCCGCCCTGGAGGCCTACGCCGTTCTGACCGTGGCCGGCCCGGACGCCCTGGAACTGCTGGCCAAGGCGCCGGACCCGGCGGCGGCGGCGAAGCTGACCGTCACCCAGATCACCGCCGCGCTCAAGCGGGCCGGGCGGCGCGGCGACCTGGCCGGGCGGGCACGCGAGATCCAGGCCGCGCTCCGCACCGGGCACCTGGGCCAGCCCGCGGTCGTCGCCGAGGCGTACGCCGCCTCGACCCAGGCCGCGGCGGCCGTGATCACCGTCCTGAACGAGCAGATCAAGATCATGGAGGCCAAGGTGAGCGAGCTTTTTCACCGTCACCCTGATGCCGGGATCTACCTGTCCCAGCCCGGCATCGGGGACATCACCGGCGCCCGGATCCTCGGCGAGTTCGGCGACGCCCCCGGCCGGTACGTCACCGCCAAGGCCCGCAAGAACTACGCCGGCACCTCCCCGCTGACGATCCAGTCCGGGAAGAAGAAGACCGTGCACGCCCGGTACATCCGCAACAAGCACCTCATCGACCCGCTGCACGCCCAGGCGTTCTCGGCGCTGACCGCATCTCCCGGAGCGCGGGCCCTCTACGACGAGCTCCGGGCACAGGAGGTCGGCCACGACGACGCGCTGCGCCGCGTCGCCAACCGCTTCACCGGCATCCTGCACGGATGCCTGTCGCGCGGCGCCGGCTACGACGAGGCCACAGCATGGGCTCACCGCGCCGAACACCCGAAGGCCGCGTAACCCCCGGATAACCGAACCCGTCGCCGCAGCTTTCCGGCATCAGCCCCCGGCCGGACGGCAGCGTCAGCACGCCCTCACGAAAAACCGCTGCCCACATGCCCGCCACATGCCCCGGAAAGCCCCGATTTGACAACTTAAGCCCTGGGGTGTCTGGGGATTGTCATCTACCTGTGCAGCCTGATCAGCCCGCCGCTGCCGGCACCGGTTGGCAACACGCTCGCCGCTGTCCCGCTGCTGCTGATCTTGCTGGCCGCAATGGTGGTCTCGCTGGGGCACGGGCGCCGCGCTGGGCCGGATGCCCGGGGCCGCCCGGCGGCGCCCGGGGACGCCTGACCGCCGCTCACGCCGTCACGCCCCTGAACGGGAGCCCAGGCCCACCCGGCCACCAGGCTGATCCTCGCCGGCGATGGCTTGTTCGATGGCTGCGCGCAGCGCAGCGGCGGAAGTGGCGTGAACAGTGACCGCCGGGCACCACGCGACCCACTGGCTGTCTTCGTGCTTGACGCCCCAGCCGGGATAGTCGCCGGCGACGGCCTGGGGGTACTCGTCCTTGCCAGGCGGAGTAGTCACATCCGGCTGCCTGTGGTGCGGGCCACCCCCGCGAACATGTCCGCCGGCCTGGGAGGTTGCCCGGCGGCGGGCCGCCACCCGGCGAGTGGGACAACGCCGGGTGGTACCAGCGGCAGCCCGCCCAACAGGGCAGTGATCTGTGAGTGAGTGCGCGGGATCAGGCCGGCTGGGACGAGGGCGTTGTAAGCCCCGATCCCGGCGGTCACCGGGCCAGGCGCGAAATCCGCCGTCAGATGCGAGACGGCCAGGTAACTGCCGGGCGCTAACGCACCGGTCAGGGCGGCGACGACCCCGGCCGGGCAGTCGGCGTCGGGGACGAAATGCAGCACGGCGAGCAGCAGCACAGCAACGGGCTTGGTGAAGTCGAGCGTGTGGGCGGCGCCCGCGAGGATGGCGCGCGTGTCGTGCAGGTCGGCGTCGAGGTAGTCACAGGAACCTTGCCGGGCACTGGTCAGCAGGGCACGCGCATGGATCAGCACCAGCGGATCGTTGTCCACGTAGACGATCCGGCAGTCCGGGGCGATGGCCTGGGCTACCTCGTGCGTGCAGCCGGGAGCGGGCAGCCCGGTGCCGATATCGATGAACTGCCGGATACCGCACTCACCAGCCAGATAGCGGACTACCCGCACCAGGAACGCCCGGTTCGCCCGTGCCCCGGCGACCACCTGCGGGCGGTGGCGGATGACTTCCTCGGCGGCCTTCCGGTCGGCCATGTAGTGATCTTTGCCGCCGAGCCAGTAGGCATACACCCTGGCCGGATGCGGGACCGAGGGATCAAACCGGGGACCCGAATCAGCCGGCTTAAGGTCCGATACCCACGATTGCGGATGAGTGGCAGGCGTGGACGCGACTGCGCCTGGTGGGGCACTCAGCCCAGATGGCATCCCGGGTGATCGCTGCGAGCTGCGGTGCGGGCCGGATGCGGTGGCTGTCTTAGTGAACCGGGAAGTCTCAGCAGCGTCCATAGGTGCCCGTTTCTGGCTGGCTCAATTGGTGCCCGGATTCTTGACGCTAGGGACATCACGTTCTGCTTGTAAACAGACTTGCACCAGCTTGCATGTGAATTAAGCCAGAACGTCAATCGCCGCTGTGATCAATGCCCGGGCTTCCTTCCCCCGGACCGCCAGGTCGGCCAGGTCGCTGAAGGTCTTCGCGTACATGGCGATGTCCCGCGGCTGGGTGAGCGTCAGCCACCCCGACACCAGTTCCACGTTCACCTGGGCCTCGTCGAAGATCCAGAAACCCTCGGCCGACCACACGGAGTCGCGATCGATCCCCATCGGGATGATGCCGAGCGACACCGATGGCAGCGAGGCGACGCTGATCAGGTGGCCGAGCTGGCCAGCCATGACCTCGGGACCACCGATGACGGACCGCAGCACCGGTTCCTCGACGAGCACCAGGAACCGGCGGCCACCCTCCCGGAGCAGCCTCAGCCGGTCGGCCCGGACTGCGACTGCTTCGTCGACGTCATCGGGAAGCTCGCGGCGCTTGGCGATGGCCTGCAGGACCGCCCTGGTGTAGGCCGTAGTCTGCACCGCCCCGGGGATCAGCCAGGAGGAATAGGCCCGGAACAGGCGCGTGCGTTCCCACAGCGGCAGGACCGCCTCCTGCGCACGCCGCAGGCCGGTGCGCTCCATGCGGCGCCACTCGATGAACATGCCCTCGACCGCTCGCAGGGCGGCGATCAGGTCCGCGGCCTGGTCCTGCGCCCCACAGTGCCGGCACCAGGCGCGGATGTCGTCCGGGGATGGGGCGGTCTTGGCGTGCTCGATGCGCGACACCTTGGATTCGTGCCAGCCACAGAGCAGCGCCAGCGCCCGGCCGGTGAGACCGGCGTCGTCGCGGATCTCGCCGAGCCGGGAGCCGAGGGCCTGCCTGGCCTGCCAGGCGCTGGATGATGACGGCGGAGTTGGCATAGGTGCCGTGAGCGTACCGGCCCGTCAGCCAGGCTGGTACTCCCCGTGCGGGATCGCCCGGTCCCAGACCGCCTCGAACGACGACGCGCACAGCTTGGCAACGGCGGGATCCTCGCACATCTGTTCGGTTACCCAGGAGCCGTCGCCGGCGAAGTGGTTCCAGACCACGACGCGGTCATCGAATACCCAGAAGTCGCATACCGGCACCAGCAGGGCGGGGGCCTGGTGCCAGGGCAGCCAGCGCACCTGTTCACCAGCCGCGACGTTGTGCGCGGCTGTCACGTCGTACTCGAAGCGGATGTAGTCAGTGACGGGTTCGGACACGATGCGGGCCCGGCGGATGGCGACGCCACGGGCGACGGTCGCGGCAACCACGTCGAACCATCCGCGCCACCCTTCGCGCGTCGCCGGGTCGAACCGGTTCCCGGCCTGCCAGTCGAGCCAGTCCGGGTCATCCGGCGTATAGGCGTCGCGCATCTCCAGGTGCATGGCGGAGCGTCCGGCCGACCGGAGCAGCTCATACGTCGCCGGTTCGGTCACCGCCGCTGACCTCCTCGAAGAACCGCATCATCCGCTTGGGGAATCTGATCACGGTCTCGTGCCCGGGGATGCTGCCTATCTGCGCCAGCACGGCCGGATCGGTGATCTTCCAGCCCTGCATCACGTAGGTGTCACCGTCGTCCCACAGGGTCGGGGACC
>DPMS01000905.1 GCA_003541285.1 Actinomycetota bacterium | reverse complement strand
CGCCGGCCGCGCCGGTGACGCGGTCCGGCTGTCCGAGCGCGTGCTGGCGGAAAGCGAGCGCGCCAACGGCCCGCTTCACCCGGACACGCTGGCGGCGCAAACCGAACTCGGGCACGCATACCTGAGCGCCGGGCTCTGGCCCGACGCTGTCACCACATTCGAGCGCTCCCTGGCCGGGCGGGAGCAGGTCCTCGGGCCTGACCATCCGGACACGCTGACCGCCCGCGCAAACCTGGCCTACGCCTACCGGGCGGCCGGCCAGCCCGGGATGGCTGTCCCGCTGTACGAGCGCTGCCTGGCCGACCGGGAACGCCTCCAGGGTCCCGATCATCCCGGCACCATCACCGCCCGCGGCAGCCTGGCCGCCGCCTGCCGGGCGGCGGGCCGGCTCAAGGAGGCGATCCCCATCTACAAGCGCACGCTGGCCGACCGGGAACGGGTGCAGGGCGCCGATCATCCCGACACCATCACCGCCCGCGGCAACCTGGCCTCCGCCTACCACAGTGCCCGCAAGCTCAAAGGCGCGCTCCTGCTCTATCAACGCACGCTCGCCGACCGGGAACGGGTGCAGGGCGCCGATCATCCCGACACCATCACCGCCCGCGGCAACCTGGCCTCCGCCTACCACTCGGCACGGAAGCTGGCCGTGGCGATCCCGCTGTATGAGCGCACGCTCGCCGACTGCGAACGCGTGCTCGGCCCCGAGCACCCGGACACCCTGGCCTCGCGGGGCAACCTCGCCCACGCCTACCACACCGCCGGCCGGCAGGCCGAGGCGCTCGCCATGTTCGAGCGCACACTCGAGGACTCGCAGCGCGCGCTGGGCCCCGAGCATCCGCTGACCCAGACCGCGCGGGAGAACTACGAGGCCGCCACCAGAAGCTGAGCCCTTACTGGCTCAAGCACCAGGTCACAGGAACGTATCATTCATCAGCTATTGTCCCCACAAAGCTGCCGGTTCCGGCGACCGCACGGAGGGGTTGACCAGGATCAAGAGGGCCGCTGGCATCAGCCACCGGAAGCGAGGCACCGGCCGGAGAGCCGGCTGGATCATCATTCTCACCGGCGCACTCCTCGTGCTGGGCATCGATCACGGCGATCCGTTCGCCACTCATCACCCGGCCACCGCGGGCACGTTCGCGCGGCCGCGCTCCCAGGCCCAGGCGCAGGCGCAGGCCAGGGTCCCGCCGGACGGATTCACCGCCGCGGCGGCCGCGGCGGTCGCGCATCTGCAGACCAAATACTCGGGCGCCTACACGGCGACGCACTTGTGGCAGGCGGCGAGTGCGCTGTCCGCAACCATCGGCTTCATGCAGGCCTCCGGGTCAAGGGCCTACCTCAGCGATCTGACCAACACCTACCTGGCGCACCACTATGCCGGCAACTTCCTCGACCACTACTACGACGACGAGGGCTGGTGGGTGCTGACCTGGGTCAAGGCCTACCAGCTGACCGGCAGGAAGGCCTACCTCGCGGAGGCCAAGCTGATCTTCGCGGACATGGCCCGGGGCTGGAACCCGGTGTGCGGCGGGGGTATCCCGTGGCGCAAGAACCGGCCTTACAAGAACGCCATCACCAACGAGGAGTTCCTGGGTGCCGCGATCCTGCTGCACGACCTGACCCCCGGCGACACCTACTACAGCGGCTGGGCCCTCCAGGAGTGGCAGTGGTTCTCCAGCACCGGCATGCTGACCCGCCACCACCTGGTCATTGACGGCCTGCGGCAGTGCAAGCCCAAACTGCACTCACCGACCTGGACCTACAACCAGGGCATGCTCATCGGCGATCTGGTCGGCCTGTCCCGGCTGACCGGCCAGAATTCCCTGCTCAAGACCGCCGAGCAGATCGCCCACGCGGTCATGCACAGCCCCAGGCTGAGCCCGGGCGGCATCCTCCAGGAGCCATGCACCCCCCTCGTTTCGTGCGGGCGGGACAGGCCGATGTTCAAGGGCATCTTCATGCAGAACCTCAGGCTGCTGTATGCCCGCGTCCCGCGTCCCGCGTACCAGGCGTATCTGCGCAACAACGCGATTGCCGTGTGGACGTGGGACCGCAGCGGCGACGTGTACGGGGTCAGCTGGAGCGGGCCGTTCGAGGCGCCAAGCATGACAGCACAGTCATCCGCGCTGGACCTGTTCACCACCCAGATCGATCCGGCCCGCCGCGGCCCGTAGCCTGCCTTGTCTGGGCACCGCTGGGCCTTGGTGCCGGGTCCCGCTGGGCCTTGGTGCCGGGTCCCGCTGGGCCTTGGTGCCGGGTCCCGCTGGGCCTTGGTGCCGGGTCCCGCTGGGCCTTGGTGCCGGGTCCCGCTGAGCCTGGGCGGCAGCCCTACCCCGGCTGGAATGCGGGCGGGCGGGCAGATGTTGTCGAGCCCGTCAGAGGCAGGCGGCTGGCTGGCGGGCAGATAATGCCGAGCCCGTCAGGTACACACAGCCCAGGAGCACAGGCCAGCGAGGGAGTGCTATGGCTGAGGTCAATGACTGGAACAGCAAGATCATCGCCGAGTTCCGGGCGAATGACGGCAAGGTGGGCGGCCAGTTCGAGGGAGCACCGCTGCTCCTGCTGACCACCCAGGGCCGCAAGTCCGGCACCGAGCGGACGAACCCGATGATGTACCTCGCCGATGGCGACCGCCTGCTGGTGTTCGCGTCCAAGGCCGGTGCCCCCACCCATCCGGACTGGTATCTCAACCTGCTGGCGAACCCTAAGGTGACGGTCGAGGTGGGCAGCGGGACCTTCCAGGCCACCGCAGTCCCGCTGGCTGGCGAGGACCGGAACAGGATGTACTCGGAGCAGGCCCGGCGCTACCCGGGATTCGCCGAGTACCAGGCGAAGACCGACCGCGTCATCCCGGTCGTCGAACTGGTACCGCAGAACTGAGCCCAGGCCCACCGCATCAGGCACCTGGCGGGCGCCACCGTCCTGGTAGCTGCGACCAGATAGTGTCCCACCGCGGCCGTCCAGCCAATTCCGGCGAGCCGACGGTCACCACGATCAGCGGGAGAGTCCAGGTGCTGTCGTTCACCCCTCGACGTACCGCCGAACGGTATATAACGATTACATGAGCCGAAGGGTGCTTCACGAGCCTGCGTTCCTGATCCTGACCGCGCTGGCGGCGGGGGCCCAGCACGGTTACGGGATCATGATGGACGCCGGGCAGATCTCCGGCGGGCGGGTCCGGCTGCGGGCCGGGACCCTGTATGCCGCCCTGGACCGGCTTCGCGCTGACGGCTGGGTCGAGACCGGCCGGGAAGAGGTCGTCGAGGGCCGCCTTCGCCGTTATTACCGGCTGACGCCGGCTGGCGCGGACGGGCTCGCGGCTGAGGTGGACCGGCTGCGGGCTACGAGCGCCGTCGCGGCCCGGCGGCTGGGCATGGCCGGGGGGCTGGGATGAGCGGGGCGGGAACCGCCGGGGGCCTGGAGCGGCGGTACCGGCGGCTGCTGGCCTGGTATCCGCGGGATCACCACGCGGGGCATGCCGGTGAGATGCTCGGCGTGCTCATGGCAGGTGCGCGGGAGGGGCAGACCCGGCCCGGCGCCGACGAGTCCGCCAACCTCGTCGCCGGGGCGGTCCGGATCCGGCTGCGCCGCGCCGCGGGATCCCTCGGCGGCCCCTGCTGGCGTGACGCGCTGGCGGTGGTGAGTGTGCTGGCGCCCGTGCTGCTGCTTGCATTGTCGCTGGAACAGGCCGTTCCGCCTTATCTGCACGGACTGCCCCTCTACCGGCCGGGCACCGGTGCGATCGCGGCGCAGGGCGATCTGTACCTGCTGGCCGGGTGGCTGGCCGTCACCGTGCTCGTCTTGCTGCGGCGGCGGCGCGCCGCCGCGGTGGCAGCCGCGGTCACGGTGGCCGCGCAGGCGCTGAGGTTCGCTGTCCATGTGCGTACCGGGTGGTGGTTCGCTGGCGCTCCGTATGCGCCCGTGCAGATGTTCCTCGGCGTGCTCACCCTGGCCGTGATCTTGTGCTCGGACGGGCCGCGGCGGGGCCTGGCGGTACTCGGCCGCAGGCGGTCCGGGCCGCTCGCCGGCGGTGTGCTCGCCCTCGCCGCAGCGCACGCGCTCTGGCTCGGGTACTTCCCTGAGAGCACCCGGGTGGTGAGCCAGTTGACTGAGTTCGCGCTCACCGGCGTGGCCATGCCCGCTGCGGTGGGTGTGATGGCACTGCGCAGCCCCATCGGCCGCCGCGTGATGGTCCTGGCAGGTCCGGCGGCGAGTCCGCTCGGCGTGTTCTTCCTGGCCAGGATCCTGGTGACCCCCGGCCCCCCGCCCGGGCCGGACGGCCTGATGTGGGTCCTGTACCTGGTGCTGGCCATCGTTGCGGCAGCACTCGCGGTGGCGGCCCGGATGGTTCCGGGCGGCGCCGGCCCGGTGGCGGCCAGGACAGGTGCGTGACCCCGTGACGGGACGGTGCGGCTGGCGCCGCAGCGGCGGGGCCGGGCCTGGGCGGGCGCGTGCTTGTGAGCGGGTGGTGGCGCGGGGCCGGCCGGGACCNNACGGTAATCGCCGGGCACCAGGCGATCCGCTGCCCGTCCCGGCGCTCGATGGCCCAGCCGGGGTAGTCATCGGCAATAGCCTGGGGGTACTCCTCTACCGTGCCAGGGCCGCTGGCGGTCATGGGCCGGTGGGGCTGGTCAACACGGCACGCAACTCGGCTATGTCGGCGGTCACGACAGTGTGCGGGCTCGTCCCGGCGTGGCGGCGGACGGCTACTAACCTCGCGCGTTCTCCAGTCACCTCCTGCCAGATGCGGAAGGCCGGGAACTCTTGTTGCAGGCTGGCCAGGTCGCTGGACGTGGCGGCTGTGTCCTGGGTAGCCGGGGCGGTCACGCCGTTGCCGGTACCGGATGTAGGTTGCATCGGGTGGCTCCTGCTGTGCTTGACGCTGGATTGGGTGCCGGATGGCGGGTATCACAGCCGGTTGACCGCCAGATCGCTGTCTGTGCTCCCGCCCTTACGGTGCCTAGTGAAGCTCCACGTGGGCGGACGCCGTAACCGCGCTGAGGGCCGTGGCGGGGACGTCTTGGGCGAATCGAAACGTCCCGCTGGGGTCTTGAAACGTCCGGGGACGTCGGCGGGATGATGGGGACGTGAATGCACGGTTGCGCACGTGGCGGTGATCACGGCTGGGTTGCCGGTGTCGGGTATGAAGTGCAGCAGGGCCAGCATGAGCACGGCGATGGGCTGGCCGAAGTCCAGGGTCTGTGACGCCGCGCTGAGGATGGCGGCGGTGTCGCGCACGTCGGCGTCCAGGTAGTCACACCTGCCGTCTTTGGAGCCGGTCAGCAGCGCCCGCGCGTGGATCAGCACCAGCGGGTCGTTGTCCACGAACACGATGCGGGCATCGGGCACGATGGCCTGGGCCACCGCATCGGTGCTGCCCGGCGCGGGCAGCCCGGTGCCGATGTCCAGGAACTGGCGGATGCCGCGCTCGGCAGCCAGGTAGCGCACCACCCGGGCCAGGAACGCCCCACTGAGCCCGCGCCCCCGCCACCACCTGCGGGCGGGACCCGATCACATCCTGGGCGGTCCGCCGGTCGGCCGGGAAATGGTCCTTGCCGCCCAGCCAGCAGGAATACACCCTGGCCGGGTGCGCCACCGACGGGTCGAACCGGGGGCCAGGAGCAGCAGGCTGGAGGCCAGACATCCACCCCTGCGGGCGGCCGGGATACGCACACGGGGGTTCATCCGGGCCTGGCCGCGTGGCGGCAGCCGTGCCCTGGCCACCGGTGGCTGACATGGTGTTGCCATCGCTGGACGTAGGCAGCATTGAGTGACTCCTGGTGTGTCTGCACCGACGATGAGTTACCGCCGGGGTGCGGGTTCGCTGGCTGGCGGCCGTTCCAGCCGCAGCCCGGCGTGGTCAGCGTGAAAGGATCGTTCGCGCGGCGCGCACACTCGATGCTAGGAATCAGCCAGGAAGCTGAGCAAGAATGTTGCGGGTTATTGCAGAAGTTCGTCCCGTGCCTTGATGATGAGCGCCTTGGCGTTGGCGCGGAACTTGGCCGCCTGCCTCATCTGGTCGAACATAGTGACGTAGATCTCGATCTCATCGGGTCTGGTGATGTCCAAAGCCGCCGTCAGGGTCTCGACCTTCACCAGGTCATTGTCGAAGATCCAGAATGCTGTTTGCGTGTGCGCACCGAGCCCAGCGGTTGCGGGGATGATTCCGATGGAGACGTTCGGCAGGGTCATGACACCGAGCACGCGATCAAGCTGCTCTACCATGTCCTCGGCTGTGCCGATGCGGGTGCGCAGTGTCTGCTCGGCAAGCAGGAACTGGAACCGGTGATTACCCGAGCGCAGGACACGCTGACGGTCTAGGCGGGCAGCCGTGGCGGCGTCGCGGTCGTCTGGCAGGTCCAGCAAGGACGCCCAGTACGCCATGCTCTCGGTCGAGTAGGCGGCCGTTTGCAGCAACCCTGGAATGCTCCAGTGCTCGTGTATACGGAATAGTCTGGTGCGTTCATAGAGCGGCTCGATGGTCTCTTGAAGCCTGCGCAGTCCGCTGCGTGCTTGCCGTTTCCACTCGCGATACATGGAGTCAACGGCCCTGGCCTGGGCGATCAGGCCCGGAATCTGATCGTCGGCTCCGCAAGCGCTGCACCATGCGCGGATGTCCGCATCAGACAAGCCCTGGGCGCCGTGCTCGACCCGCGAGACTTTGGTGAAGTGGAAGCCGGCCAAGTCGGCGAGCTGCCTGCCCGTGAGTCCTGCGTCCAGGCGGATCTCACGAAGCCGGCTGCCGAATGCCTCCTTTGCGCGCTGCGCTGCGCTGGCCACGTTACGGACTGCCGCCGGTCAGCCAGGCAGGTAGTCCGGGTGTGGGATCGCGAGTTTCCACACCGCGTTGAATGCCGACGTGCACAGTTCGATATCGGCGGGATCGGTGGAGGTGGTGAAATCGATGCTGGCGCCGTTTCCGGCGTAGTGATGGAATACTACGAGACGGGAATCGAACATCCAGAAGTCGTTGCCGGGGAAGGCGATGGACGATACCTGGCGGCGCGGCATCCATCTCATGTCTGTTCCTGCATCGATGTGCGGCTGCATGATGCTGTGTGACCAGCGCTGGTAGTCCGACAGCGGTTCGGAGACAACATGGACGCGCCGGTAGACCTTGCCTTCTGCGACGTGCTGGCGAACCTGGTCACACCACGGCCGGAGCCATTCGAGGTCGTCTGGCTCACCGGCTGCCCACTTGGCCATGTGCGGCAACTCGACCGCCGTGCCGTAGCTGTCGCGCATCTCCAGGTGGATCGCCTCGCGGTCGAACTGCGTGAACAGCGCAGTGAACTCGTCGTAGGTCAGTCCCAATTACTTCACCCGGAAGAACGGCACGAGGCGGTCAGGGATCTCACAGGCGATCTCGCCTTGCGGGATGTCCATCTGTGCGAGCGCCTCCGGATCAGTCACGATCCACCCCTGGACGATCCAGCTTCCCCGATCTGTGCGGTACAGCGTCGGTGATCCCTGTGGCTGCGAGTCGGGGTCCTTGGCGATTAAGGTAACGCGCATGGCTGCTCCAGGTTGTGATGGATTGCGTGTTGTTGCAGCATCCACTGGGAGCCTAACAGACAACCTCCCAGATGCACTGCGGTGTTAGAGATGCACTGCGGTGTTAGCCTGCATCTTTCGTGATCTTGGCGCGGTGACTGGGGCCTTGCGTGTTCCGCGCGGCCGTCACCTGCGGGCTGTCAACCCGTCTCGCGGCCTATGCCGTTGTAGGGGGGAGGTTCCCGGACGAGACACGATACGCCCGGAGCAACTCCGCTTCTGCACACGCGGGCCTGTGCGTTACCGCCCACCGGACCGCGAGCTTTGAGACGTCTTCCTGGCCCGGATCCGCCTTCCGGCTCCACCACGATCACGACAGGGTGCCGGCGGGGGCCGGGCGGGGGCCGCGG
>DPMS01000274.1 GCA_003541285.1 Actinomycetota bacterium | reverse complement strand
GCAGGTGATTGTCCCGGCCTGGCGTGGGCGGCAGGTCCCCGGCCTGGCCGGGGAACTGGGGGCGGGAGACCCGCAGCGGGTGGGCGGGCAGATGCGGCGTGCCTGGCTGCGCATCTCCGGCGGCCGGCATACCGCCGTGATCCGGCTGGACCGGGCGCTGGGGCCCCTGGGGCGATGAGATCACCGCCCCGGCCGCCTGCCCGGGGAGCCGGGTGCCGGTGGTGGGCGGGACGTGCCCGGCATCGTTCGGGGAACCGGCCGGGGAGAGCCCCAGGGCTGTGGTGGCGGCAGGATCGACGGTGACCGCCAACTGGATGCTACGGCCCAGTTCCCGCGACAGGGCGTGGGTGATGAGAGCCCGCAGCCTGGTCTCGAGCTGCTCCTTGACGAACTCGTTAGGAGTGGCGATGAGGGCGGTGTTCTCAACCAGGCCGAGCGGCCGGGTCAGCCGCAGCCAGGCGCGCTGGTGAGGTTCGATGTGCAGGTCGGAGAGTTCTTCCAGTGACCTGGCCCAGACCTCGCCGAGGTCGGTTTCGCTCATCAGCTGGCCACCTCGCGCCCCCACATGTGATCAACAGTCTTATCCACAGGCTGTGCACGCCGCACCACATAGACGAGGGACACTGTGGTGGTGTGCAGGCCCCTGGTCGCTGATGTCTGGGCTGGCGCAGCCGGATCAGTTGTCCACAGCCTAGGGGCCTGGGTGCTGGCGCGGTGCACAAACGGCCGTTCCGGGGCGTGTGGCGGGTCCGTGCTGGCACGCAGGCCTGGTTTGACCGGTGGCGAGTTGAGCGCGTAACGTTAACAGACCCAGCTGCCCGGGCGGTGTGCCGTGTTTGTGCGCCCTCTCGCCGGTCGTGGCGGGGCAATGACAAGCACCGTACCGGGAGTAACCCGTGAGCAAGCGCACGTTTCAGCCGAACAACCGCCGCCGTGCCAAGACACACGGCTTCCGGCTGCGCATGCGGACCAGGGCGGGGCGCACAATCCTGGCAGCGCGCAGGCGCAAGGGCCGTGCCCGGGTCAGCGTCTGACCGGCGCCCGGTCAGCATGGACGGGGAGGTCACGGGTGCTTCCCGCAGAAGCGCGGATGAGGCAGCGGCATGATTTCTCGCTGGCAGTCCGGCGTGGCAGCCGGGCCGGGCGAAAGCTGCTGACCGGGCACCTGCTCGTCGGCGCGGATGACGGGGCCGCCCCCCGTGCCGGGTTCGTGGTGAGCCGTTCGGTAGGGATCGCGGTGGTACGGAACAAGGTCCGCCGCCGCCTGCGGGCGCTGGTGCGTGAGCACCTGCCGTCTCTGCCGGGAGGTAGCCTGCTTGTGGTCCGGGCACACCCACAGGCCGCGACCGCACGCCAGGCAGATCTCGCCGCCGAGCTGGACCTGGTCATGGATGTTTTGCTGCGGCGGCAGGTTGGGGAACTGCGGGGATGACGACTACCGAGGGGCGACTGGCGGAGGCCAGGCCATCCGCTGCGGCATGGCTGCTGGTAACCCTGATCTCGCTGTACCGCCGTCTTGTCAGCCCTCTGCTCGGCCCGCGGTGCCGGTTCTACCCCTCCTGCAGTGCATATGGGCTGGAAGCGGTGCAAAAGCATGGCGCGCTGCGCGGTTCGTGGCTGGCGGTCCGCAGGATCGGCCGCTGTCATCCGTTCCATCCTGGCGGAGTCGACCCGGTGCCGCCTGCCATGCACGGTCGTTCGTCGCGTCCCGAGGGAGCTAGCCCGTGAACCCGCTCAACCCCCTGTACGACGCCGTCGCATGGGTGATCATACAGATTCACACCGGGCTGAGCACGTTCCTGAGCCCCACCAGCGGGCTTGCGTGGCTGCTGACGATCGTCCTGCTCGTGGTCCTCATGCGGCTGATCCTGGTCCCGCTGTTCGTCAAGCAGATGCATGCCACCCGCAAGATGGCTGCGCTCGCGCCCCAGCTTCAGGAGCTGAAGAAGAAGTACAAGAACGACAAGCAGACTCTCAACCAGGAGACGATGCGGCTGTACAAGGAGAACGGGGCTAACCCGCTGGCGGGCTGCTTGCCGCTGCTCGGGCAGATGCCGGTGTTCTTCGCGCTCTTCAGCGTCCTGCGGGCGATCGCGGACTGGAAGCCGGGGGATCCGCTGAAGTATGGGCTGACCAGGCCCGTGATAATCAGCGCTCAGCACGCCGACATCCTGGGCGCCCACATCTCCGACAAGTTCCTGTGGCCGCTGCCCGGCGAGACGCTGCAGGCCAGGCTGGTCATCTTGGGCGCGGTGCTGATCAGCGTCGCGACCACCTTCATGACGGTGCGCCAGAGCACCAAGCGTGGCATGAACCCGCAGATGATGACGTCTGACAACCCGATGGCGCAGTCGCAGAAGTACATGGCCTACATCGTGCCGCTGTTTGCCCTCTCGGGTCTGTACTGGCAATTCGGGCTGGTGCTGTACTGGGTCACCACCAACGTGTGGACGCTCGGGCAGCAATACGTGCTGTTCCGCCGTTACCCGATGCCAGTCGTCGCGGGCGCGGGCACTGGGTCGCCCGGGCAGGCGCCGGCCGGCGGCGCCGGGCCGCCAGTGAAGAAGGCGGGCAGCGGGCCGGCGAAGCCGCCCACTGGCGCGGGAAAGCCCGGCACCGGGGCGGGGGCCAAGCAGGCGCCCGCCAATGGCTCGGGCGTGCTCCGGCGGCTCGCCAAGGGTAAGCCCGAACCCGAACCGCAGCCAGCGCAGCCCGAGACTAAACTCGTCAGGCAGCAGCGCGTGCGGCAGTCCCGGAGTAAACGTTCCGGCAAGCGATAACGCGGGCAGGGCTGCCCCAGGCCGGGCAGGCCCATGGGGATGCGGAAGGCACGGCCACCGCAATGAGGAGGACCTGGTTGTGAGCCAGAGGGAGAACGTGGTTGCCGTGACCAACGATGCCGGCTCCAGTCACCTGCCAGCGGATGGCAGTGGTGCCGATACCGGTGCGGCCGGGGTGCCCGTGGGCGAGGCAGGTGAGCCGGCCGCGGAGCATGCGGGGCAGGCCGGCCTGGAAGACGACGGTGAGTTCGCCGGGCAGGACGACCTCGATGACGAGGACGCGGATCTGGAGGCACCCGCCGGGACCGGTCGTGACCTGGCCGACCTGGAGCAGGAGAGCGAGATCGCGGCCGACTACATCGAGGGACTGCTCGACGTGGCCGACCTGGACGGCGACATCGATATGGACGTCGAGGGAGACCGGGCGCTGGTGTCGGTGGTCGGGGCGACCCTGCAGGAACTGGTTGGACCGCGGGGCGAGGTGCTGGAAGCCCTCCAGGAACTGACCCGGCTGGCCGTGCACCGGCAGACGGGGACGCGTACCCGGATCATGCTCGATGTGGGTGGTTACCGCGCCCGCCGGCGAATGGAACTCACGGCAGTGGGCCGGGACGCGGCCGAAGACGTCAGCCGGACAGGTATCGCACGCCGACTGGAGTCGATGACCCCGTTCGAACGCAAGATCGTGCATGATGCGGTGGCCGCTGCTGGGCTGCACAGTGAGTCGGAGGGTGAAGAGCCGAACCGCCGGGTGGTTGTCCTTCCTGCCGGGTGACGGCACCGCGGCGGAGATCCTGACCATGGCCGGCCGGGAAGCCCCTTCCAGCGGTCCTGACAGTGCCGGGGAGCCCACCGGTTCTGTGGGCTCATCTGGTTCTCAGTGCCCTTCCGGTTCGGGCGGCGCTGGCCGTTCTGGAAGATCGTCCGGTGATGGCCCTGCCAGATCCGGCACGGCTGGCAGGGCCGGAGTATCCCGCCGGGCAGCCAGTTCTGGCAGGGCAAACGGTTCTGATGGTTCTAGTGTGCCTGATGAGCCGGCTGGTCCTGGTGGCGTAGCAGAGACTGGGGAGCCCGCTGGTCAGATCACTGACCGGGTTGACGAGGTGCCGCCCACCCCCGCACAGGCGCGGGCGATCTTCGGTTCAGCGACAGCTGGTGCGGAACACTACGCCCGGCTGCTCGCGGGTCCGGGAGTGGTGCGCGGGCTGATCGGCCCCCGCGAGGTCCCCCGTCTGTGGGAGCGCCACCTGCTCAACAGCGCGGCGATCGCCGAACTCATACCCCGGCCTTGCTCGCTGATCGATCTGGGCTCTGGCGCGGGGTTGCCTGGGATCGTCCTGGCCTTGCTGCTACCTGACGTCCAGGTGACACTTCTGGAGCCGATGCAGAGGCGGGTCACGTTTCTTGCGGAATGCGTCCACGCGCTGGGGCTGGAGAACGTGGAAATCGTCCGTGGGCGGGCAGAAGAGCTTGCCGGGCGGATCTCTGCCGACGTCGTGACCGCTCGCGCGGTGGCGCCACTCGACCGGCTGGCAGTTCTCGCGTCGGGACTGGTCCGGCCAGGTGGGGTCGTACTGGCGATCAAAGGCGGGTCGGCATGGCAGGAGGTGGCTGCCGCCAGCCCGGCCTTGCAGCGGCTCGGGATGCGGGACGTGACCGTAGTGCGTGCCGGGAGCGGTAAGGTCGATCCGGCTGCGACAGTCGTGCGGCTGATAGCTGGCCGACAGGACAACTGGGGGGCGAGGGCGCGGCAGGGAAAGGAGCGCGGTGGTGGCTTCAGCAGACGGCGTGGGATGGCCTAGGGAGTCCCGGCCAGATGCTGTCCCTGTGGCGGGCGACGGGTCGCGGATGGAGTCTAGTGGGCTGGGATGGCCGCACAGGCGAGGGGACAGCGCTTCGGATCAGGACCTTGCGGCGGGGGGGGGGGAGGAGCGAGAGGCAGTGGCGGAGGCGGATCAGCGGGCTGAGGACGAGCCGCCTGCGCGGGTGAGGCAGGCGTTGTCGGCAGCGGTTTCACGTGAAACAGGGGCAGCCGGCGACTTCACGGACGAGCAGACACGGGGGGATGGCGCGGTGAGTGGTCCAGGCGGTGGTGCCGGCAGCGGCAGCCCCACCACAGTCCAGGAGGCAGGGGGGGCGGTCACCCTGACCGGCGGGCCGGCCAGCCCGG
>DPMS01000098.1 GCA_003541285.1 Actinomycetota bacterium | reverse complement strand
TTCCCGACCTCGGAGCTGCCCCGGTAGCACAGCCGCCCGGCGCCGCAGTGCCTGCCCGCGAAGCAACCGGCCCAGCCGAGATGCCACCGCTCCCGTTTGCGGGCGGGCCTGGGGACGGCACGGGCGCCGCCGCCGCCGGCGCGCCCATCGTGCTTGGCGTGTACTGCAAGAACGGCCACTTTGGCGACCCGAACGCGCGTTCCTGCGCGGTCTGCGGAGTCTCCAGGAATCGCCGGGGCATGGTCCCGCAGCCCGGCCCGCGGCCACCGCTCGGCGCGCTGGTTCTCGACGATGACTCGGCCGTGGAGTTGAACGCCGACTGCGTCGTCGGCCGGGAGCCGACGCTGGATCCATCCGTAGTAGCGGGCGAGGCCCACCCGCTATGCATCAATGATGAAGCGGTGTCACGAGTCCATGCCAGGGTTCACCTGGATGGCTGGCGGGTCTTCCTCATGGACCTCGGCTCGGTGAACGGTACCCGCATCCGGCCGCCGGGTAAGCGTTCAGACCAGGCACTGCAGCCCAATGTCCCGGTCCCGCTCCAGAGCGGAACCCGTGTCTTCGTGGGCACGCAAGGCTTCCGGTACGAGTCCCATCACGGCCGCTGAGCCCCAGGCGGCACGGAGCGCCTGGCAGGCATTCGCAGGGGGGACCCCATCCGGCTTCTCGCGGATCCAGATTGCGTGGTGTGTGGGCTACTGGCCCACATCCCCGCGTCCTCCTGGGTCCCTCCCTGCACTTACATACCATCACTACCCACCCGTCACCGCCTAGGGCCTAAAGTCTGGCATTGTCGAGACCTGCGGCCCATGACAAGCGGCCTCCCGGGGGGAAGACCGGCGTGAGCTTGCCGGTGGATGCCGAAATGGGCGCCGCAGCAGTGTCCTTTGGCTGAGCGCGCCGTCGGGCGCTGTACTGGGAGGACAAGGATCATGGATTGGAAGCTGGAAGTTGTGGTGGTTCCGGTCACCGACGTCGACCGGGCGAAGGACTTCTACGTCGGCAAGCTGGGATTCCACCTCGACGCCGACACCCAGCCCACGCCGGCCATGCGGGTGGTGCACATGACACCGCCGGGGTCGGCGTGCTCGGTCGTGATAGGGCCGGTCCTGGTGACGCCGGGCGCTGATCTGGGGTCGGGGGCGAGTCTGCAGCTGGTCGTCGCCGACATCGACGCAGCCCGGGCCCAGCTGGCCGGGCGCGGGGTGGAGGTCTCGGAGGTCCAGACGCTGGACCCCCGAGATGGCGGCAAGTTCGTCTTCTTCAGCGATCCCGATGGCAACAACTGGGCCGTGCAGGAGGTCCGTGAGCACGTCGGGGCACCGCTGGATTAACCACCAGCCATCCTCCTCCGGTGATGCCCAGGCGTTCTGTTCCTGCCACTGTTGGCGCGAACACGGCGGGGAGGTACTTCCGTGAGCGGAGCCCCGACCCTCGATCAGCCGCAGTGACCAGCAGCAACACCGGCAGAACGGCTAGTTCGGCGATGACGCCACGGCTATGACAGGCTGCCTCAGCTGGCTAATCTGTGCTTCATGTGGCGGCTTACCCCCAGGACGCTGCTCAGCCGTTACGCGGTCGCCTGGGTTTACCTGGCCTGCGTGATTGCCGTGGGATTGGGCAACGCCGCCCTCTCCTCGCACGACCAGGCGGTGCTGGTGAGCTGGGCGAGCACCAGCGTGGACAACCTGGAGCACGATCCGGTGCTGTGCCTGGTGGTGTCCGCGTTCTTGCCGGTTGAGTCGCTGGCGGCCTGGCCTGCTTTGATCGCGCTGGCGTTGTTCGGGGCGAACCACGTTCTGGGCAACCGGCGCACGGCGGTGGTTTGCGCTGCCGCGCAGGTGGCCGGAACGGTGGTCAGCGAGGGCATCGTCGCCTTCCGCGTGCATATTGGCGCGCTGCCGGCCGCCGACAGGCATTTGCTGGACGTCGGCCCGTCTTATGTGGTGGCAGCCGCCATCGCGGTGGCCGTCTTGTGCGGGCCATGGCTGGCACGCGGGGCCGCGCTGGCTGACCTGGCGGTGCTGGTCTTCGCCGGGCACATCTTCGCCGGGCTCGGCCAGCTCCAGGTCCCCGCGGTAGGGCATACGACCGCCCTGGCCGTCGGGGCCATGGCCGGCGGAGCCCTGGCCTGGCGGCGGCGCGGTCAGCGCCGGGCTCCGCGCCAGTACCCCCAGCCGCAGCCGGTGGCACAGCAGGCTACGCCGAACTGAGCCCATAGCCCGACGCCCGCGACAGGGTGGTCGGCCGCTCAAGAGGCCGGGCACACCCCTGCGGAGCCGGACCCAACCGACAGGCGCTCTCTGGTCCCTGCGCACCTCATCGCGGGATGACCGGATGTCCGCCTAGCCTCCGGTCAGATCCCTCGGTCCGCACCACGACCGGTGGCGCGGACCCACCCGAGAGGGACTTCTCGGTGTCCACGCGCCAACTGTAGATCGGTTCATGTGAAAGTAAAATGGTCCCGGGCTGAACCATTCCCGCCCCGCGGCGGACGCAGCGGTCAGGTTCGACGTGAACCCTGAACTGCAGGATCAGCCCATCTCGTCGCGAGCCGCGGCGAACGCCGCCACCGCTGCCTGGAGGTCCTCGCCGGTGTGCGCGGCGGACACCTGCGTCCTGATCCGGGCCTTGCCGACCGGGACCACCGGGTAGCTGAAGCCGATCACGTAGATGCCCTTCGCCAGGAGCAGGTCGGCCAGCCGGGTCGCACGCGCCGCGTCCCCGATCATCACCGGAACGATCGGGTGATCCCCTGGCAGGACGTCAAAGCCCAGGCCGGTCATCTGCCCGCGGAACCAGGCGGTGTTCTCGCGCAGGCGGGCCCGCAGGTCATCGCCGCCTTCGAGCAGATCGAGGACTTTGAGCGAGGCACCCACTACGGCGGGCGCTACTGAATTCGAGAAGAGGTACGGCCGTGAGCGCTGGCGCAGCAGGTCGATGATCTCCTTGCGGCCGCTGGTATATCCGCCGCTTGCGCCGCCCAGTGCCTTTCCAAGCGTTCCGGTCACCAGGTCGACGCGGTCGGTGACACCGTGCAGTTCGGGCGTTCCGCGGCCGCGGGCGCCGACGAACCCCACCGCGTGCGAGTCGTCGACCATGACCATCGCCTCGTAGCGTTCGGCCAGGTCGCAGATCTCGTCGAGCGGTGCCACATAGCCGTCCATGGAGAACACGCCGTCGGTGGCGATGAGCCGGCGCCTGGCGTCCGCGCAGGCCTTGAGCTGGGCTTCGAGGTCGGCCATGTCGCGGTTGCGGTACCGCAGCCGCCGGGCCTTGCTCAGCCTGATGCCATCGATGATGGACGCGTGGTTCAGTTCGTCGCTGATGACGGCGTCCTGCTCGCCGAGGAGCGTCTCGAACAGCCCACCGTTGGCATCGAAGCACGAGGAGTACAAGATCGTGTCCTCGGTGCCGAGGAAGCTTGAGATGCGCTGCTCTAGTTGCTTGTGCACGTCCTGGGTNNTCCCTGGCGGCCGCAACGATGCGCGGGTCGTCGGCCAGGCCCAGATAGTTGTTCGCGCAGAGGTTGATGACCTGCGTACCGTCACCCACCCGGATACTCGGCCCCTGCGGGCTGATGATGATCCGCTCGGCCTTGAACAGGCCGTCTGAGTGGATCTTGTCAAGCTCGGCACGTATCTCCTGCCTGACGCTCGCAAACACCTGCCGGATCCCCTCACGATTGTCTTCTTACCTGTCGGCTGTCTTCTTACCTGTCGGCCCAGGTGAGGACCACCTTGCCGCACTCCGCGCCACGCACGGTGGCGAAGGCCTGCCCGAAATCAGCGGCGTCGAACCTGTGCGTGATGACCGGGGAGATGTTGAGGCCCGACTGGATCAGCACCGACATCTCATACCAGGTCTCAAACATCTGGCGCCCATAGATCCCCTTGACCGTGATCATGTTGGTCACCAGATGAGCCCAGTCGATCCCGAATTCCTCCGTCGGGAGCCCCAGAATCGCGACCTTGCCGCCGTGGGTCATGCACGCCAGCATGTCCCGCAGCGCCGCCGGCTTACCTGACATCTCAAACCCGACATCGAACCCCTCCCGCATGCCGAGTTCGTCCATCGCGTCCGCCAGCGTTGTGCTGGTGATATCCACGGCGAGGGTGACGCCGATCTTCCTGGCGAGATCGAGCCGGTACTGCGACACGTCGGTGATGACCACATACCGCGCCCCCGCGTGCCTGGCCACGATCGCCGCCATGAGGCCGATCGGGCCAGCACCTGTGATGAGAACGTCCTCACCGAGGACCGGGAAAGTCAGGGCCGTGTGCACGGCGTTCCCGAAGGGGTCGAAGACGGCCGCGACATCGAGATCTATGTCCGGCGGATGCCGCCACACGTTCGTCGCGGGCAGCGCGATGAACTCAGCGAATGACCCAGCGTGGTTGACCCCGACCCCCTTCGTGTGTGCGCATTGGACCCGCCGCCCGGCCATGCAGTTGCGGCAGCGGCCGCATACGAGATGGCCCTCACCGCTCACCAGATCGCCCTGGCGCAGGTCGTGCACGTCCGATCCGATCTCCACGACCTCGCCGACGAACTCGTGACCGATGACGAGCGGCACCGGCACGTTCGCCTGCGCCCAGCCATCCCACTGGTAGATATGCAGGTCGGTACCGCAGACGCCGGTTCTGAGCACACGGATGAGCACATCGTCCCTGCCGCACGGAGGTACCGGCACGTCCTCAACCCTCAGCCCAGGCTCGGCTCGCACCTTGACCAGAGCCTTCATCCGTGCACTCCCTGGGTTGAGCACCTAACAGGAACAGTACAGAACGCGCATCTGGCCGCCCCGGAGCGGCCCAGCGGCTGGAACACCGGGACGGCTCCCGGTGACCGATCCCGCGGCACAGGTTGCCGTGGTGCGCCAGCGCCTGCCAGCACCGCCCTGCGCCAAGGCCAGCAGGCCCCACCAAGGCCAGGGGACCTATGACATGTCCGGATCCGGCCTTGGGCCCTGCTCTTACCGCTGGTTAGCGACATACAGTCGCACTGGTGCAAAAGAAACATAGGGGCGAATCGGCATCCTGCGGATGGTGAGCGGCCCGTGAGCCACGGTAGCGGTCTCCCCGCCGGCTTCCCCGCGAGCCCAGGGCTGACAACCAAGGGCAGCTTCCTGACTGCGCACCGGCGCTCAGCCGCCGGGCAGTGAGCCTGCCCGGGCGAGGGTTGCCGTCAGATCCTGCGGAGCGGACGGCGTGATGTCCATGAAGACGCCAGCCAGCCAAGGGCGCACGGGCTCCCCCGGGCGGCACCGGCGGCGGGGACTGAGGGGGCGGCTTTACGTCGGGCGCACGGTAAGACTGCACGCGCGCCGGGTGCTCGGTGCGGCAGCCGTCATCGGCGGGGTGACAGCTCTCTGTATGGTCGGCGCGCTCGGCTCGACCCACTCCGGCGGCGGCATTCCGGATTACCAGAAGCCGCAGAACCCCTTCCTCCAGACC